>NZ_DDKA01000023.1:304224-431883 GCF_002339225.1 Sphingobacterium sp. UBA2610 | reverse complement strand
TGATTGATTGATTGATTGATTTTGGAAACAGCGTGAGGCCTCATTTGCCAACGATTGGTTTGAGCAGAAGTGTTGCGTAGGAGTGGGCTGTCTTCACTTCGTAACATTTTGATAGTGAATCATCTCATACAAACAACTTTTTTACTGTTCAATTGTTATTAGGCTATAACCATCTATAAAAAGGAGGTATGTTATGAACCTGATACACAAAATTGAGCATTGGGGCGATGCACATCACCCACAATGGATCGATTACCTAAGAATAGCCTTAGGGATCGTTATTTTTGCCAAAGGTGTAAGTTTCGTAAATGATAGGGACGTTGTTCAACACATGATTGAGCAAAGTAGTTTCCACTTATCATCATGGGGTGCGGTTCACTATGTGGTTTTTACCCATTTGGTAGGCGGGCTGTTCCTTATCTTAGGTTTTCAAACCCGTTTAGCCTCATTACTATTATTTCCGGTATTGGTAGGGGCTGTATTTTTTGTTAATATCACCCACGGGTTTAGTTATTTGAATTCCGAATTGTGGCTTTCTATAGTCGTATTCTTTTTGCTGATCTTTTTTATGGTCATGGGCTCTGGAAAATACTCCCTAGATCAAATGATGAACAAACCAGGATACAAAAGGGATATCTAAAAAAAACTCCTTCATACATGAAGGAGTTTTTCTTTTTTTATTTGCCTTGCTCGTCAATCCATTGACGTGCATTAACGAATGCTTCAATCCAAGGAGAAACTTCGTCCTGACGACCTTTTGGATAATTTGCCCAATGCCATTGGAACACCGAACGCTCAATATGTGGCATCGTAGCCAAGTGGCGTCCAGTCTTATCGCAGACCATTGCTGTATTATAGTCCGAACCATTTGGGTTATGCGGATATTGCTCATAAGCATATTTTGCCACGATATTGTATTGCTCTTCCGCATACGGAAGGTTGAATTTTCCTTCCCCGTGTGAAATCCAAACCCCTAAGGTACTTCCCGCTAGTGTCGATAACATGACCGAATTGTTTTCCTGAACTTTTACAGACACAAAGTTTGACTCGTGTTTCCCTGAAGTATTGTGTAGCATTTTTCCATGGATTTCATGCTCAGGATTGATCATTTCAAGTTCCATAAATAACTGACATCCATTACAGATACCAACCGAAAGTGTATCCGGACGAGCAAAGAAGTCGGTTAAGGCTTTTTTCGCTTTTTCATTGTAAAGGAAAGCACCGGCCCAACCTTTTGCCGAACCCAATACATCTGAGTTCGAGAAGCCTCCGACGGCACCGATAAATTGGATGTCTTCCAATGTCTCACGACCAGTGATCAAATCGGTCATGTGAACATCTTTCACATCAAAGCCTGCCAAGAACATGGCATTTGCCATTTCGCGTTCGGAGTTGGAACCTTTCTCACGAAGGATTGCCGCTTTCGGACGTGCTTTAGTTCCGTCGATTTTTGGTTTCTTACCATCAAATTGACTTGGGAAAGTAAAGGCTAGGGGTTGGTGTTTATAATTATCAAAACGTTGTTGTGCAGTTCCATTTTTAGATTGCTTGGAATCCAAAAGGAAGGATGTCGTAAACCATACATCACGTGTTGCTGCTACATCAAAGCTGAATACCGCTTCTTGATTTTTAATTGTTACTGTATTACCTTCGATCACCTGACCAATTTTAACCGCGTCTACACCGGCATCTTTCACGATCGCTTCAAATGCAGCGTCGTCTTTCGCTTGAAGGACAAGTGCAATATTCTCATTAAAGAAGGCTTTTACGCTATCCGATTCATGTAATGCCGAAAGGTCATAATTGGCACCAAGATTAACATCGGCAAAGGTCATTTCCAATAAGGTTGTAATCAAGCCACCCGAGCCTACATCGTGACCAGCTTCGATCTGTCCTTCGTGAATTAATTGCTGTACGGTATTGAATGCTGTTTTAAAGTAAGCAGCATCTTGAATGGTCGGTACTTCAGTACCTAATTTATTGATGATTTGTGCAAATGACGAACCCCCTAATTTGAACTGATCTTTTGATAAGTTGATGTAATAGATCGATCCGGCTGTTTTGTTTAGCACAGGTTCAACCACTTTGGTGATATCAGTACAGTTTCCTGCGGCAGAAATGATCAATGTGCCAGGGGCAATGACGTTTTCGCCGTTTGGATATTTTTGCTTCATCGACAAAGAATCTTTTCCCGTGGGGATATTGATTCCCAATGCAATGGCAAAATCCGAGCATGCTTTAACAGCTTGGTATAAGCGGGCATCTTCACCCTCATTATTGGCTGCCCACATCCAGTTGGCCGATAGGGAGATTCCTGCAAGACCATTTTTGATTGGGGCAAATACGATGTTGGAAAGCGATTCCGCAATAGCCGTTCTGCTTGCCGCAGCCGGATCCACTAAGGCAGCCACAGGGGAGTGACCTATTGTTGTCGCAATACCTTCTTTACCTTTATAATCCAATGCCATGACACCGACGTTATTCAACGGCAATTGCAATGGACCCGCACATTGTTGTTTGGCAACACGGCCACCAACACAACGGTCTACTTTATTGGTTAACCAATCTTTGGAAGCAACCGCTTCCAGTTGTAATACTTGGTTTAAGTAGCTTGGAATATTAGCTGCATCATAAGCAAGATCAGCGTAGTTACGAACTACGGTTTTATCGCGCATGAAAGTTTTTGGCGATGAGCCAAAGAAATCTTCAAGGGCGTAATCCATTGGTTTTTCACCCGTACTTTTTGATTCGAAAATAAAGTGGTGGTCGCCAGTGACATCACCTACGGTGTACATTGGTGCACGTTCGCGATCGGCAACACGTTTTAAGGTGTCAATATCATCTTCGGCGATCACAAGTCCCATACGTTCTTGCGATTCATTACCGATAATTTCTTTTGCGGATAGTGTAGGATCGCCTACAGGAAGTGCATCCAGGTCAATCAAGCCGCCGGTCTCTTCAACAAGTTCAGATAAACAGTTTAAGTGGCCACCTGCACCATGATCGTGGATAGACACAATAGGGTTATGATCAGACTCTACTAAGCCACGAACAGCATTCGCTGCACGTTTTTGCATTTCGGGATTGGAACGTTGAATGGCATTAAGCTCAATTCCAGAACCAAATGCCCCTGTATCTGCAGAAGATACAGCAGCGCCACCCATTCCGATGCGGTAATTTTCTCCACCTAGGATAACAACTTTATCGCCAGTTTTCGGCGTATGTTTTTTCGCTTGATCCAGTTTTCCATAACCAACACCACCCGCTTGCATAATGACTTTGTCGTAACCAAGTTTACGGCCATCCTCTTCATGTTCGAAGGTCAATACAGAACCTGTAATTAAGGGCTGACCAAACTTATTACCGAAGTCAGAAGCACCATTGGAAGCTTTAATCAGGATGTCAACCGGGGTCTGGTACAACCATTGACGCTCTTGCATCGCATTTTCCCATGGCCGCGTTTTGTTGAGTTCCTTTGCCGGTTCAGTAACTGTTCCTGCCTGAAGGTCCAATTTATTTTGTTCCAATCGCGAATAAGCAGTCATGTATACGGCAGTACCCGCCAATGGAATCGCTCCTTGGCCACCGGCCATACGGTCGCGGATTTCACCACCTGACCCAGTTGCAGCACCCGAAAATGGTTCTACAGTAGTCGGGAAATTGTGTGTTTCAGCTTTTACGGATAAAACCGAATCAAATGCTTTCTCTTCGTAAAAGTCAGGTTTGTCGGCCGATTTAGGTGCAAATTGTGTGACACGTGGACCTTTGACAAAGGCAACGTTATCTTTATAAGCAGAAACAATCTCGTTCGGATTGGTTTCAGAAGTCTTTTTAATTAATTTAAAGAGGGAAGTGGGTTGCTCTTCGCCATCAATGATAAAGGTACCATTGAAAATCTTGTGTCTACAGTGTTCAGAGTTTGCTTGTGAAAAAGCGAATACTTCCGAGTCTGTAAGCAGACGACCCAATTTGGTCGAAAGGTTATTGAGGTAATCTACTTCTTCTGGATTTAGCGCTAGGCCCTCAGATTTGTTGTAGGCCTCGATGTCTTGAATTTCCAATATCGGTTCAGGTGTAATGTTGACGGTATACATGTCCTGTGTCAACATACTGAACTTTTGGGAAATCATTGGATCGAAGTCATTGAAATCCGCTGGTACCGGTTGAAATTCTTCTATACGAACAATTCCTGCAATTCCCATATTTTGCGTGATTTCTACTGCATTGGTACTCCAGGGAGTAACCATCGCGGCGCGGGGTCCTACAAAGTAATGGTTAAGGTTTTGGTCGTCTAGTTTTTTGGCGTTGCCGAATAGCCAGTTGAGTTTAGTAATGTCTTCTTGTGATAAAGAGTTTACGCTTTGAACACCATATACAGTGTTCGATGGGTTCTCAAAGAAATGAATCATTATAAATGTTTGTTTTGAACGTTCTTCAAATTAAAGCACAAAGTTACATATTATTTTTATGGAAATGACTGGATTTTTGATTAAAAAATAGGTCTTTAAGATTGGACATAAAAAGGATAAAAATTGGTACAATTTGATAAGGCTTTTTTTATGAAATTGTGTCGGGCTTGCTTATTCAAGAGCGGAGTGTATATGCCTAAAGTCCGTTTAATTCCCTTTAAATCCGCTCAAGTCCGTACGCTATTCGGCAACGGATCAGGATTGCTTCGGGAACGGCTCGGGACAGCTTCGAGACAGCTTCGAGACAGCTTCGGCTGGGCTTCGACTGGGCTTCGGGAAAGATTCGGGTCCGCTTCGGCAAGGAGCCGAACAACGGCCGAACAGCAGGCGAAGCAATCCCGACCATGTTCAGGCCATGTCCCGAAGCTGCCCCAAACCAAGGCCAACGATGTGCCGACTAAAGCCCAAAGCACCTTGTCCATGCGGAAAACCTGAAAAAGCATAAGCAATAGCGCAAGAAAAACGCCCTGTGGCAAGTCGGTTTGTTCGCCGAAGCCCAACAACCCCTTAGATCATATGGTAATTTGTCATACAGCCGGTGAGGATAGGGGCTGCCAGCTATCTTCAAATTCAGGACTTCCGGCGATGATCGGCAAATTGACGTTGGATATAAACTCAAATTTATCTAAGTTTGTGCATCAAATCAGATTCGAGATGAATATTTCATATAATTGGTTAAAACAACACGTTAATATAGATTCGACACCGGAGGAACTATCACTGATCTTAACAAATACAGGATTGGAAGTAGAAGCTTTGGACGTCGTGCAGAGTATCCCAGGTGGATTGGACGGTTTGGTTGTTGGTGAAGTGAAAACTTGTGAACAGCATCCTAATGCCGATAAATTAAGAGTAACCACTGTTGATGTCGGTGGACCGGAGTTATTGCACATTGTATGTGGTGCACCAAACTGTCGTACAGGATTGAAAGTTATTGTTGCTACAGTAGGTACTACTTGCCATCCGCTTACCGGAGAGCCTTTTAAAATTACCAAATCTAAAATTCGTGGTGAAGTTTCCGAAGGTATGTTATGTGGAGAAGATGAAATCGGTTTGGGTACATCTCATGCCGGCATCGTTGAATTACCAGCTGACGTTGCAGTGGGGACCTTAGTGAAAGATCATTTCAATATCCAGGATGATTACCGTTATGAAATTGGCTTAACACCAAACCGTGCAGATGCTGCTTCGCATTTAGGTGTTGCAAGAGATATTGCGGCACATTTTCGTACACACGTGTTAAAGGCAGATGTTTCTGCATTTAAGGCTGCTGAGGCGGAGGGAACGACAGTGGTCGTTGCAGACGCACAGGCAAGCCCACGTTATAGCGGTATCAATATTACCGGTGTTCGCGTTGGCGAATCTCCCGATTGGTTAAAAGAGAAATTAAATGTTATCGGTGTTCGTCCGATCAATAATATTGTCGATGTTACCAATTATATACTACACGATTTAGGTCAGCCACTGCATGCTTTTGATGCTGATAAAATTGCGGGAAATAAAGTCATTGTTCGTTTGGCGACTGAGGGTGAAAAATTTGTTACGCTGGATGGTGTGGAGCGTACCTTGTCTGCAGAGGACTTGGTGATTGCTGATGCAGAAAAACCAATGTGTATTGCGGGTGTTTTCGGTGGAGCACATTCGGGTGTATCAGCCGAAACGACCAATGTATTTTTGGAGTCGGCCTATTTCAATGCTGTTTCTGTACGGAAGACCTCCAAAAGACATGGCTTAAAAACAGATGCCTCTTTCCGTTTCGAACGTGGTACCGATCCGAATATTACGGTTGAAGCCTTGAAGCGCGCAGCGTTATTGATTCAGGAAATTGCGGGTGGAACGATTTCATCGACGCTAAAAGATGAGTATCCCGTGGTGATTAACCCGTTTTCATTTCACGTGAGCTATGCGAATGTGGTTCGTTTGATCGGTCAGGCGATCCCAAATGAAGAAATTAAATCCATTATTGTCGCTCTTGGCATTGAAGTCGCTTCAGAAACTGAAACAGGACTTGATGTGTTGGTGCCTGCATACCGCGTTGATGTCACACGCGAGGTAGACGTTGTGGAAGAAGTGTTGCGGATTTATGGTTATAACAATATCGAGTTGAAGTCACAAATTAAGGCCTCTTTAAATACGGTTGAGAAGCCGGATAAGGAAGTTGTCTTAAATCAATTGGCTGATCTGCTCATCGCCAATGGGTTTCGTGAAATTCTGTCCAACTCCCTAACGAAGCTGGATTATGCGGATGATAGCGAAACGGCGGTCAAATTGTATAATCCATTGAGCTCGGATTTGGATACAATGCGTCAAAATATGGTTTTTTCTGTTTTGAGTGCGATTGAATATAACCAAAAACGAAGAAACTTTGACCTGAAGTTCTTCGAATTCGGTAAAACTTATGCGCTGGATGGTGAAGGCTATAAAGAAACGCAGCATCTGGCTTTTGCCATGGCAGGTAAAAATGAAGCTGAGCAATGGAACAGCAAAAAAGACGCGGTTAATTTCTATAACCTTAAAGCGGCTGTAGATACGCTTATCAAACGCTTGAAAATTGAAGGAATTCAGATACAAGATGCTACAAGTACACATTTCGCCTATGGTTTGAACTATATGAAAGGGCAGAAATGTTTAGTTTCTTTTGGTGCAATCGCGAACGCAGATTTGAAAAAAGCAGATGTTGAAGGTCAGGTTTTCTTTGCTGATTTTGACTGGGATGTTTTGATGAAAATTATTCGTAAGAATAGCATTCAATACAAAGAAGTTTCCAAATTCCCGGCTGTGCGCAGAGATTTGTCGCTCTTGATCGATGAAAATGTGAGCTTCGATAAGCTACAATTTGTTGCTCAAAAGACCGAACGCAAGCTTTTGAAGGAGGTAAATGTGTTTGATGTGTATAAAGGTGATAAAATTCCGGAAGGGAAAAAGTCTTATGCTCTGAGCTTTATCTTGCAGGATGAAGAAAAAACACTTACGGATAAGCAAATTGATGCGATAGTTCAAAAATTAATTGTTAATTTTGAGAAGGAACTAGGTGCGGAAGTGCGTGGTTAACGAGAGATACAACATTAATTGGTAATATTCAATTTATACTATGGCAACATTGTCTTCACAAATGAATCTGATCGTTGAGAAAACGAAAAATTTAATTCAATTGTGCGAAGTCTTGCAAGAAGAAAATGATTTGCTTAAATTAGAGGTACAATCCTTAAAAGTGGCTTTCGATGCGAGCAACGATAAGAGCAAGCAGTTGGAAGAGAAGGTCAAAGCGTTGGCAGTTGCCCGCACGTTAGATTCTGAAACGGATAAGGAAGCAATTAATGAAAAAATACTTGACACAAAACAAAAAATTAACGATTTTGTGCGGGAAATAGACAAATGTATTAGTTTGTTGAAATAGTTGGGAGAAGTGTTATCGGATTCAAACTAATACAACGTTAAAAAGCTCAAAGAAATGGGAGAGATTTCCATAAAAATAAATATCGCAGATCGTGTTTATCCCCTTCGGGTGGAGAGCGCGGAAGAAGAAGTAATTCGACATGCTGCGAAATTGATAAATGAAAAAGTAAAGGAATTGCAGGAAAACTATACTGTGAGAGATAAGCAGGATTTGTTGTCCATGTGTGTATTGCAATTTGCGACGCGTATGCTTAATGCAGAGCGGCAGTCCCAAAACCACGAAGTGGGCTTGGAAAATTCAGTACAGGAACTTGATCAGTTGTTGACGGATTTCTTTAAAAAATAAATTTACGTTCTTTATATTTAGAGCTTAAACGACGAATTTGCCGCAATTAAATTCGGGTTGTCACTATTTTAAACTTAACGCTTCAATATTACAGGCGCAAAAAGATATAGGCCATTTTGCGAAAGCCATCTGGGTCATAATCTAAGCCTAATTATGTAATCACGAAGTTTAATAATACATGAGACCTGTTTAAATTTAATTGCGGTTTTTTTTTGTCATGAAGTCTTATGAGCTTATCAGGCTCGCCACATTGGTGCATACCAAAGAAGGGGAATAGGACGATTCATGATTTTACTGGAATTTGAATATAATTAATAAAAACAAACATAATAATACAATTATACATACATGGACATCGCAATTTATAGCATAATTTCTCTGATTGTTGGTGTTGTTATAGGTCGTTATCTATTGGTTTTGTTGTTTAAAAAGCAAGAACAGGAAGCCAAGGATAAGGTAAATAGCATACTGAAAGATGCAGAGCAGGAAGGGGAACACATTAAAAAGAAACGCCTGTTAGAGGCCAAAGAAAAGTTCCTTCAATTAAAATCTGAACATGAAAAGGAAGTCAATCAACGTAACAATGCCATCAACCAGAAGGAAAATACGTTAAGACAAAAAGAGCAGTCAATTAACCAAAAATTGGAAAACATCAACCGCGACAAGCAGGACGTGGATACCAAGAAAAAGCAATTGGATAAATTGGTTGAACTGAATGAAAAGAAATCCGAGGAAGTAGAAGCGTTAAAATTGCAACAGATTAAGCAATTGGAAAGCATCGCTGGCGTAACTGCCGACGAAGCAAAAAATCAATTGGTGGATTCGTTGCGTGAAGAAGCCCGCTCACAAGCCATGATTCAAATCAAAGATATTGTGGATGAGGCAAAATTGACAGCGACTAAAGAGGCGAAAAAGGTTGTTATACAGACGATTCAACGCACCGCTACGGAATCTGCGATCGAAAATACCGTTTCAATTTTCAATATTGAAAATGATGAAATTAAAGGTCGTATTATTGGTCGCGAAGGTCGTAATATTCGTGCATTGGAAGCTGCAACGGGCGTAGAGATCATCGTAGATGATACACCTGAAGCAATTATCCTATCCGGTTTCGATCCTGTACGTCGGGAAATCGCACGTTTAGCTTTACACCGTTTGGTAACCGATGGACGTATCCACCCGGCACGTATTGAGGAAGTTGTTGCAAAAACACGGACGCAAATTGAGGATGAAATTGTTGAAATCGGTGAACGTACAGCGATCGATTTGGGGATCCATGGTTTGCACCCCGAATTGATTCGTATGGTAGGGCGTATGCGTTACCGTTCATCTTACGGACAGAATCTTTTACAGCACTCGCGTGAGGTTGCTAATTTTGCTGCGACAATGGCTGCAGAACTGGGCCTGAATGTTAAACATGCGAAACGTGCTGGATTACTTCACGATATTGGTAAAGTGCCTGATGACAATCCAGAGTTGCCACACGCTATTTTAGGTATGCAACTTGCAGAGAAATACAAGGAACACCCTGATGTATGTAACGCAATTGGTGCTCACCATGATGAGATCGAAATGACGGCTTTAATATCTCCGGTTGTTCAAGCTTGTGATGCGATTTCTGGCGCACGCCCGGGCGCACGCCGTGAGGTTGTAGAAAGTTATATCAAGCGCTTAAAAGAGCTGGAAGACTTGGCTTTATCGTATCCTGGGGTTGAGAAGACCTTCGCGATACAAGCTGGTCGTGAACTACGTGTCATCGTGGAGAGTGAGAAGGTCTCTGATGCGCAGTCGGAAATACTCGCTGCTGATATCTCTAACCGTATCCAAACGGAAATGACGTATCCAGGGCAAATTAAAGTAACTGTTATCCGTGAGACAAGATCGGTGTCTTACGCAAAATAGATCCTAAGGATCCATCATAAAAAAAGCTCCAATCAAAATGATTGGAGCTTTTTTTATGGAATTCTACAGCTTTCGCTCAACAGGATGATTTCAGTTATTCAAGGTGTTTGGGTATTGACTTGAACTGTTCTCAATAAACTTGGCCTGAGTAGAATTAGCCTGAATTGACTTGTGTCTTGCCTGGCGAATGGACTTGAATTGGTGTCAATAGACTGTATTGGAATTGATCTGAATAGACCAGACTTGAATAGACTGAACTTGAATAGACTAGACTTGAATCAAGTTGACCTAAATGGACTCAACCTAAATTGTCTTTAATTTAGGATCCCTATTTTTTAATTGAAAAATTCGATCAGGTCAGGCACTGTCTGGATGAGATAGGTCGGTGACTCCTGCTCGAGTTCGGCTTGGCTACCATAGCCATACAGTACGCCAACAGCATCCATGGCAGTTTCCCTTGCGCCAATCAGATCATGTTTACGATCGCCGATCATGAGGCATTCCTGTGGATTTGTTAGTTTGGCCTTTTCCATGACATATTGGATGACGCTGGTTTTGGTCGGTCTGGAATCGTCCAAAGCGCTTCCACCCGCAAAATCAAAATAGGTATTTATTTCAAAGTGTTGTAATATTTTGTGGGCGAATATTTCGGGTTTGGAGGTCGCCAGATAGATGCTGTACCCTTTTGTTTTCAGGAGCGTTAAAAGCTCGGGTATGCGATCAAACAGGATGTTCTCGTACAGTCCTATGGCTGAAAAGCGCTCCCGATATTTTTCTACACAGGCAATTGCTTCGCTTTCCCCAAATCCAAAGGTATGTATGAAAGAATCTTTAAGGGGCGGACCGATCAAGGGTTTGAGGCTATTCAGATCGGCTGTATGGATGCCTTTGGACTCCAAGGCATAGGCAATACATTTTGTAATCCCTTCTGCAGGGTCGGTCAGGGTTCCGTCCAGATCGAATAAGATATGTTTGTAAGACTTCATGCTGCAATATTACGGAATAGAATAGGAGTAAGCGAGTTTGTTTGCCCTGAAAGCAGATAATGACCTACGGCAGACCAAAAAATAGGGAATATTATCATTTTTAAGACCTAAGGCATGCTCAATATTTGTTAAATTTGCCGAATGAAACAAAAGAAGAAAGTTCAAGAAGTCGAACCTTTACGTCCCGTAGATAAGTATTTTGCGGAGCTGGATGCTAATTTTCAGGATCCGACCAACCGCCTGATTCAGGCCATCTTTTTACCATTATTATTTTTTGGTATCATGGGCTGCATCTGGATGATTCCATTTCCACAGTTCGAATTCTTGGTCAAACTCAATTGGCATACCTTTTTGAATTGGGGCTCTTTCTTCATCGCTATTGTCATTTATTATTATTTAAAGCTGTCTGCAACCTTGTCCTATGCGATATTATTCTCGATCGGGGGTATGAGTTTCTTTATCGTGCAACTGGAATACGCACAGAAGAACGGTGGCCCGGCTGTCATCTGGGTGTGTTTGGGAATCGCATTGCTATCTATTGTCGCGCTGTTTATCGGTAAGGGAAAGGAAAAGAAGAAAATCACAGGACAACAGTTTCTGCAGTTTTTACTTGTCGGACCGATATGGCTGTGGCATTTTGTCTTTAAAAAATTGAAATTAAGATATTAATTGAGCTGTCCTTAGGAGCTGATCGCATTGCATCTGATCGCATCCTAATCGGGGGCTTAAAAGAACGGGGCCAAATTGCTTGCAATTTGGCCCCGTTCTTTTAGTTGAGCGCTGACATAGATCGGGGATATCCGACAGCCATGCGTAATTAGTTCAGTACATAACTAACTTTTGTAATTGAACCATTTGATGATTTCTTTGAGATTTGCCTTTTTTCCATAGATCAAAATCCCGACGCGGTAGATACGTGCAGCGACCCAGGTTACCAATAAAAAGGTCAGTATGAGCAAGGTCAACGAGGTCAGGATCTGCCATAGGGGTACACCAAAAGGTATGCGAACGAGCATGGCGATCGGTGAGGTGAATGGAATAAAGCTCAACCATGTTGCAATCGGTCCATTGGGATCATTGATAATGACGCCGAAAGAAAGAATATAGGTCAATAGCAAGGGCATGGTAATGGGCATGGAAAACTGATTGGCCTCTGTTTCGTTGTCGACAGCTGAGCCTGCAGCGGCGAAAATAGCACTATACAATAGGTATCCGGCAATAAAAAACAGAAAGAAGAAAATGATGACCTCCGTGAAATTAAAGCTTTGGATCGACGTAAGGATCGAAGCGGAATCATTCTGGGCCATAGCTTTTGATACGGTACTCATATTACCCGCTCCAGGTTGGCTAGCGGCTACTTCCTGCATATCCTGCGGATTGACAAACAGTAGCGTTGCTGTGATAAATAAGCCCCCGGTAAGCACAAGCCACATCACAAATTGGGTCAGTCCAACCATACCGATTCCAACAATTTTACCCATCATGAGCTGAAAGGGCTTGACCGAGGAAATAATAACTTCGATGATACGATTGCTCTTTTCTTCGATAATACCACGCATTACCTGGGCACCATAAAGAAACAGGGATAGATAGACTAAGATAGCCAAAGCGACACCAAGGCCCATTGCAATGGCCGTGTTGCTGTTCTTTTCTTCGCCGTCGGCTGTTATTTCTTTTGCATCGATGCTGACTTTCGGCTTAATGGACTGGATAATCTGCAGGTCAATTCCCTTGGCTTTATATTCCTTTTCACGGATGATCTCTTCCAGCTGTCCGCTAATGATCTCCTGTATGACAAAGCTGGTCTTGCCACTGGTAATGAGTTCGGCTCTTTGGCTTGTTAAAATATCTTTTGGGATATAAAGGATCGACTGTTTTCCTTCACTTTGGGTCAGCTGCGCTTTTTGTGCCTGGAGATCCAGTTTACTGATTGTATAACTTACATTTTTATTGCTTTGCAGTTTTCCCGCAAAGTCGCCTTGTTCATCTAAAATAAAGACTTCGGTGTGTGAATCTTTAAAGCTCTTTTTTGTCAGATAAAACATGCCTGCATACAATGCAAAAAAGAACAATGGCACGGCAAAAGTCATGACAATAAAAGATTTTTTCTTGACACGGGATAGGTATTCCCGTTGAATGATAAGTAGTATTTTATGCATGATCTTGAGATAGGGGTGAGACTTGTGTAACTTTTTGAATGAAAATATCCGCCATAGAGGGAACGATTTCGATCAACTGGTTGAGCTGTATTTGGGGTAAGAAACGCATTAAGACATTATTGATATGAATATTGTTATTTAGCTGAATTGTAGTGTTGTATGTTTTGTCGTGCTTTGTGGACGTGATGACTTTAAATAGGCTGTCTTCGGATAGAAGAAAATTATCTTCATTGGCTGTATATTCCAATCGATAGGTTTGATTTCGGTATTCTTTTTTAATCGCCTGTACGGAACCATCGAGTATTTTCTTGGATCGGTTGATGAGGGCGATATTATCGCAAAGCTCTTCCACAGTCTCCATACGGTGTGTGGAGAATATAATGGTCGCCCCCTCTTGATTCAATCGGAGAATCTGTTCTTTTATGATATTGGCATTGACGGGATCAAATCCCGAAAAGGGTTCATCCAAGATAATCAATTGTGGTTGGTGGATGACCGTGGCGACAAATTGTACTTTCTGCTGCATACCTTTACTGAGATCTTCAATTTTTTTGTCCAACCAGGATGTGATGTCCAGGCGCTGGCACCAATCTTGGATGCGTGCTAGGGCTTCTCGCTTGGAAAGTCCTTTAAGTTGCGCCAAATACAACATTTGATCGCCGATTTTCATTTTTTTGTACAGCCCCCGCTCTTCGGGTAAATAGCCGATTTGTGCAATATGCTGTGGACCCAGCGCTTCGCCATTAAACAAAATCTCACCGGAATCGGGCGCGGTAATTTGGTTAATAATACGGATCAGGGACGTTTTTCCAGCCCCGTTTGGCCCCAATAGTCCGAAAATTTTACCCTTTGGGATTTGAATGGATACGTCGTCCAATGCACGGTGATTGGCGTAATCTTTGGTGACATGATTGATTTCGAGTAACATCTATTTTAAGGTTTAATTAATTCGTTCTTTGAGTTTGTTAGAAATATTCCTTTTTTCCCAAAGACTGACGTTTATTTATGTGATTAGTATCTTGAGCAGCTGAATTGTTACAGCAGCTCCGAAAAATTTCTTGTTTGGTGATGCTTCCATTTTACCTACTGGACTTCTTATTACAAGATTTATTTTTTTTATGGCATGCAGGACTTCTTTTATTTGGCTAATAAGACGTATACCCAACCGCATAGTGCATCTTCGGAATGCGCTCAGTTGTTTGATGAATCGTTTGAAGTGAAAGTTAAAAATAATTGGGGACATTTTAGTCCCTGGCCAATTAAATAGGAGACGGAGCTTTTTTATGGAATAGAAGCGGTACACATCTTGTCAAAGGGATTCATTTAACGTACCTTTGTTCCATGGAAGTGAAAAAAGCCGAATTCGTGTGCAGTAACACGAGAGTTGACAAATTACCTGCACCCAATTTGCCGGAGTATGCGTTTATCGGACGTTCAAATGTCGGTAAATCATCGTTGATCAATGCAATGACCAACAAGAAAGGACTTGCCAAGACCTCCCAAAAGCCTGGTAAGACTCAGTTGATCAATCATTTTATCATCGACGATACCTGGTATCTGGTGGATTTGCCGGGTTATGGTTTTGCCAAAGCCTCTAAAACAAGTCGCACGGAATGGGAGAAGTTCATCCGTAGGTATCTTACCCATCGGGACAATTTGCAATGTGTTTTTGTATTGGTAGATAGCCGTCATGAACCACAGAAGATAGACTTGGATTTTTGCTATTGGTTGGGCGAATGTGGTTTACCCTTTATGTTGGTTTTTACCAAGGCAGACAAGCAATCGACTGTCAAATCCGATGTGAATATTGCGAAATTTAAAAAATCATTGCTTCAATGGTTTGAAGAGGTGCCGCCGATTTTCCTAACTTCAGCAGAAAAGAAAATGGGGCATGAGCCTATTTTAGAGGCTATCGATGAAGTTAACGGCCGATTTGTTCGCCCTGAACCCGAAGGAAACGAACAATTTTAGCTAGATCTTAAGTTCAGATGAAAAAATACTTGTCCTTAGTTTTATTTGCCCATAGTGTATTTGCATTACCATTTGCCTTCATCGGTTTCTTTTTGGCATTGCATACAACGGACTACACCTTTTCGTGGAAATTATTGGTTTTGATGCTCGTGTGTATGGTAACGGCCCGTAATGCCGCTATGGCATTCAATCGTTATTTGGATCGCGATATTGATGCCATTAATCCGCGAACGGCCATGCGTGATATTCCTGCCGGAAAAATTTCTGCTAAAAATGCATTGATTTTTACGTTAGTAAATTGCCTTATTTTTATCGCAGCGACGTATTTTATCAATTCTCTTTGCTTTATGTTGTCGCCCATTGCACTTTTTGTTGTGCTTTTTTACTCCTATACGAAGCGCATAACACCCTTATGCCATCTTGTATTGGGAGCAGGGCTAGGATTGGCTCCAATAGGTGCATATATGGTTATTACAGGACAGTTTGCGACTGTTCCGGTACTTTATGGCTTCGCAGTGTTGACCTGGGTGAGCGGCTTCGATATTATTTACGCGTTGCAGGATGAAGCATTTGATCGGGCCAATCAGCTGAATTCTATACCCGTTTGGTTGGGAACGAAGGGAGCCATGCGCGTTTCGGAAGGTCTGCACGTGTTTTCTTTTATATTTATTTTAATACCAGCATTTTTGATGCTGGTAGGTTGGATTTATTATTTAGGTGTGGCCTTTTACGGAGCCTTGCTGATTTACCAGCATACCCTGTTTTCATCGACTAATTTAAGTCGGGTCAATCGTGACTTTATGACAACCAATGGTTATGCCTCGGTGATTTTTGCGGTATTCTACCTCTTGGATATCTGGTTGATCAAATAAACGTTTTAGCATAAAATAAGAAAGGCTTTAGGAATTCCTAAAGCCTTTCTTATTTTTGCATCTAAACCAATACACATGCTATGAAGAAAAGTATTCTTTTTACCTCTATTTTATGTTTGTCATTGTCGTCGCAGGCGCAAAAGCTGTCGAGTTATGTCATTCAATATAACCAAAGTTTCAATGGGAATACAGCTGCCAATCAAAATGCCATCCTCGTCTATGCCAATGAAAAGGAGACTTTTGTCAGTTCAGCGAAGGAAATGCAGGGACAGTTGGCGCCGCCATACGAACGGGTTGTGGTGGAGCGTTCCGGAGGCAATGCCTTACTTAAAATTGCTAAACTCAAAGATGGATCAATCATTCTAACCAAAGATTCGCTCGCGCTTTCGAAGCAAAAGTTTAACACGACAAACGAGACTAAAACAATCTTGGGCTATCCCTGCAAAAAAGTAGAGACCAGCATCAATTCCAATAAAATAGAAGTTTGGTATACCGATAAATTAGGGGTAAAAGGTGCACCCACGGAACTTGGTCAGGATCTTGGTTTGGTACTTGAGGTAATCCGCAATGGGAATACACGGACTTTTGCCACCAAAGTAGAAAAGGTCAAGACGATACCGGATCAACTGCGGCTAAAAGGAAATGAAAAATTGTACGATGAACTCTCGTATAAAGATCTGATCTGGAAAAATCGTTTTATCCAAATACCTATTTTTCGGAAGGAGCGTATACGTTTTGCGGATGATGTAAAGTCGGATTCTGTTTTGCGTTTTGCCAATGGGACTGTTTTGGTAAAAAAGGTGAAAATCCCAAAAATAAAGACTAGCGATAATGTATTTGTGCAGTTGGTCGAACAATCGAAAGGTGATGCCTACGATCGCACCGGGTCAGTTTTTATCATCCCGACCAACAAAGCGCAGAGCTTTTTGGATGGCATGAAAAATGGTATGGGTACCCTGCCTAAGTACGAAAATGGAAATGGTAAAGCTTATCAAGGCGTTGTAAAAACAGCATCTTTTGAACCTATTGTTGAATTGATGCGTTTCTTTACACCCTTTGGTGTTAAGCAGTTTAACTATCTTCAGTTAAAGGATAAGGTTTGGCAAGATTCGGTGCTGTACCGTCAGGACGTAACGGAACTGGCTGGTCTGTTGAGCGAGCAGGAAATCTATGTAGGCGCCTTCATTGGCAATTATGATAAAAATGGACATGAGGTGAGTGTGGAGCTGACGGTGCATCCGGGTTTCGATGCCGAGTCAAAAGGTAGTCTGAAAAAGACGATGTCTTTATTCACCACAACCAACGTTATGGAAATGGGCGGCCAGGAGTATGGATCTATGTTTGATAAGGAGAAAGGTCTTACTGTTTCGTTTCATTTGGACCAGGACGCTAAAAACGTGCAATTACGCTACATTACCACAGGGCATGGAGGCTGGGGCAATGGTGATGAGTTTGTGCCGAAGGAAAACCGCATTTTCCTAGACAATTCATTACGCTTTAAATACACGCCGTGGCGTAATGATTGTGGCTCGTACCGTTTGTCAAACCCAGCTTCAGGCAATTTTGCCACAGGTCTGTCTTCATCCGATCTAAGCCGCTCCAATTGGTGCCCGGGTACAGTAACACCACCAATCTACATTGATCTGGGGGATTTAAAAGCAGGTGACCATACGATGCAGGTGCAGATTCCACAGGGAGCTCCTGAAGGAACAAGTTTTAGTAGCTGGAATGTGACAGGAACCTTGTTGTTCGATTAATTAGTTTTTCATTGCTGTCATATGCAATAATGCTATTGCATATGACAGCAATATTCCTTGGGTTTTTAAGACAAAGATTAAAGGGGGTAGGCCGTCTCGCTTTTTGTCTCCGATAATACAAAGTAGGTCTGTACGGTATTTACTTGCGGTAGTACGGCCAGTCGATGCCGCAGAAAAATATGATAAGCATCCATATCTTTGGTTGCGATACGTAACATAAAGTCGTAAGAACCCGCCATTTGGTAGCATTCCATCACCTCGGGAAATTTAGCTACCTCTTTTTCGAATTCATTCAACACTTCAAAAGTATGCGCCTTGAGAAAGACCTGAGAAAAGGAAATTAACCCAATGCCTATCTTGTGGCGGTCCAAAATTGCCACCGTTTTTTTGATGTAGCCCAACCGCTTTAGCTTTCTAACGCGTTCGTGAACAGCAGCGATAGATTTGTTAAGTTCAAAGGATAGCGCTTTATTGCTCATGGAGGCATCTTGTTGTAGGAGGCGTAATAATTTTACATCTATTTCATCCAATTCCATAATCTGAATATTTTCGGTACGGTTGTAAAAATACGCTATTGTTCTGAATTATTTATTGGTTTTTATATCTTTTAATTTAATTTTTATTGAAATTATAGTGATGTGTTGAATATTATCTTGTCGATGGTCAATTTTGCAACAGAATAATCATTTATAAGAAATGGCTGAACAAGAATTATTAAGTGCGTGTTTGTCACCTGCATTGGACAAGAGATTCAAACATCTGTGGAGATTGGTCGGAAATACACCGATGTTGGAACTACAGTATACTTACAAAGGTAAACCCGGACGAATTTTCGTGAAATGTGAGAACTACAATCTGACTGGTAGCATTAAGGATCGGATGGCGCTTTATATTTTATACAAAGCGTATATGAATTGTCAGATCCGGCCGAGTGATGTTGTCATTGAAGCCACAAGTGGCAACACAGGGATTGCCTTTTCAGCAATCGGTAAAGCACTTGGTCATCAGGTAAAGATTATTATGCCCAATTGGTTGAGTAAGGAGCGTACCGATATTATTCGCAGCATGGGTGCCGATATACAGCTGATAAGCAAAGAAGAAGGTGGTTTTTTAGGAAGTATTCGTTTAAGTGAAGAGCTTGCTGCAAAGGGCGGTGTTTTTCTTCCACGCCAATTCGAGAATCAATATAATGCCGAAGCGCATGAGAAAACCACCGGTTACGAGATTGTAAAGCAACTGGAGGAACAGGGCTTAGTTGCTGATGCTTTTGTTGCTGGTGTGGGAACTGGTGGTACGGTCATGGGTGTAGGTAGAAGCTTAAGAAAGGTAAACCCAAATGTCCGCGTCCATCCGCTAGAACCGGCAGAAAGTCCAACCTTAACTACAGGGCATAAGGTAGGTTCACACCGTATTCAGGGAATATCTGATGAGTTTATTCCTGCCATTGTGGATTTGGATGAACTCGATACGGTCGTATGTGCCAACGATGGCGACTCCATTATCATGGCGCAGAAGCTATCGCGCCAATTGGGATTGGCTGTTGGAATCTCTTCGGGAGCAAATGTAATCGGAGCGATTAAATTACAGCAGGAGCTGGGCGATGAAGCTGTCGTGGTGACCTTACTTTGTGATGATAACAAAAAATACCTAAGTACCGATTTGGTGAAAGAGGAGCCGGTAAAAGAAGGGTATCTTTCTACGGACGTTGATTTCTCGGGTTTTCAACCGATCTGCAGATTGGCAAATCCGGTATTTGGTGCTTAAAAAGATTTAGTTTCATATGTTTATAGTTAACTCGGGGAGTCTCTAGCTCCTCGGGTTTCATTTATTCAAAAACCAATTTATACCTAAGAATAACACAACATGAAAGTCAATTTTAAATTATTAATCCTTTTGTTGTTGTTGGTTGCGCCTGTGGCAATGTTTGCCCAAGCGGATACAACAAACACGTTGGAGGGGCTTGAGTTTACGGATGGTACGATAAGTCCCGATTCACTGTCCTTTGAGGAGTCTCCAGATACCGCTACCGTAAAAGCCGATTCCGCCCAGATGAAATCGGTAGCTGGGACAATCGTAGACAAAGCTGGGGCAGAAGGCAAAAAATCGCTGTGGAGTATCTTTATTGCGGGCCTTTTAGGCGGTTTTGCCGCTTTATTGATGCCTTGTATTTTTCCGATGTTACCGCTGGCGGTGAGTTATTTTACCAAACAGGCGGGGAGTCGTGCCAGTGGTATTAGTAAAGCCCTGTTATATGGATTATTTATTATTGTGATTTATGTGGCTCTGGGGATGATTATCACGATCGCATTCGGGTCTGATGCACTCAATGCACTTTCCACCAACGGTATCTTCAACTTCATTTTCTTTTTGTTGTTGGTGGGCTTTGCGGCATCTTTTTTTGGTGCTTTTGAAATTACCTTGCCAAGCTCCTTTGTCAATAAAATGGATGCCAAATCGGATAAAGGTGGATTAGTGGGGTTGTTCTTTATGGCCTTCAGTTTGTCCTTGGTTTCATTTTCTTGTACGGGACCGATTATAGGGACACTGTTGGTTGAGGCAGCTTCGAAAGGCGAGAGATTGGGTCCAGCAGTTGGGATGCTGGGATTCTCCATTGCCTTGGCCATTCCTTTTGGTTTGTTCGCGATGTTTCCTTCGATGCTTAAATCCTTGCCGAAATCTGGCGGTTGGCTGAATAGTGTAAAAGTCGTTTTAGGCTTTTTGGAACTCGCTTTAGCGTTGAAATTTTTATCCAATGTCGACCTAGCTTACCACTGGAACTTGTTGGATAGAGAGGTGTTCCTGTCGCTATGGATTGCTATTTTTGCGTTGATGGGGCTATACCTGATTGGCAAGATCAAGTTCTCCCATGATAGTGAGCTGAAATTCCTGTCTGTTCCTCGAACTATTTTGGCCATTGTTGTTTTTTCTTTTGTGGTCTATATGGTGCCAGGTTTATGGGGAGCGCCTTTAAAATCAATTTCCGCTTTTTTACCGCCATCGGCAACACAAGATTTTGATCTTTCTTCGGGTGTAAGTGCCGGAGCTGTTGCGCATTCAGATGGAAAGGTGAAAAAATATGCTGAAATTTTTCATGACAGAGGCACGCCTAAGGGATTTGATCCTTATTATGATTACGACCAGGCCTTAGCTACGGCTAAAGAATTAAACAAGCCTGTTTTAATTGATTTTACGGGCTGGAATTGTGTCAATTGTCGTAAAATGGAAGCGAATGTCTGGACGGACAAAGCTGTGGCAAAATTATTAAAAGAAGAATTTGTGATGGCCGAACTTTTTGTGGATGATAAAACCGAGCTGGCTGCAAACGAACAATTTGTTTCAAAGTATAGTGGCAAAAAGATCAATACCATCGGCAAGAAAAACAGCGATTTTCAAGCGGCTACATTCGATAGCAATTCGCAGCCGCTGTACGTTATTGTCGATCCGACGGGCAAAAAACTGGTGCCCCAGAGTGGTGCCAACTACAATGTAGAAGAGTACAAGGCATTCCTACAAAGTGGTGTGGATGCATTTAAACATAAAAACTAACCATCGTCATATGCTATTTTATCCTCCTTGTACTATGCAAGGGGGATTTTTTTGTTCATAAGCCATCGGTTTTTGTGTCTGCAGGCCTGATGCAGTGGGGCTTTCCTCGTATTGTGTTCGTACCAGCTTCGGAAGGCGACAATCTTGCAATAAATATTGACCAGCCCCTGACCAGGTAATTCCTGGTCAGGGGCTGGTCGGAATCTGATCAACATCTGTACAACATCTGTTGTATCTCCGAATAAGGTACGAAGCAGGTACGAAGCTTTCCCCGCTATTTCGTCCAGAAATCGTTGGCGGGGGAGCCTATGTTGCGGAAGCCTAGGGCAAAAAAAGAAGCCCCGTCATTTATATGAACAGGGCTTCAAATTATACTATAAATTTATGGAAACTATTAGAAGTCAAATCTGACCCGCGCACGAATACCCCAAGCTGGTGCATCGACGTGATCAAGATAATTTAGACGTTTTACGTAGTCCACGCGTAATATTTTAAAAATGTTGGATAGACCGATACTGGCTTCCATATAAGGTTCTGAACCGAAGGTATAAGAACTCTGTACACCTTCTGCATTGTGCTGCCAAGTGAATACCTTTGAGCCATAGTTAGGATCGTCAGGATTGTTTTCCTTGCGCAGTCCGCCATATACACCTTTGAAGCTAAATACTTCACGTAATTTAAGCTTTTTGATCAAAGGAATTTTATTCAACAGAAAACCGTTCATGTAATACTGCACGTTCAATGAGGCATTGTGGTCACTAACAAACTCCAGGAAGTTCATTAAGTTATACGAGTTCAATTGATAAGCATAGGTCTGATTGGCACGATGGATTGTCAAGAAAGGGAATGGGATCTCTTTACCTGCAATATAGTTGCCTTCAGCTGTTACGTCAGCAAATCCAAATTGACTAAAATAAAAGCGTTTGAATGCACCAACATTAAAGTTGTGATAATTGTATTCACCTTTAGCCAATCCTTTGATTCCAGCAGTATAATTGAGCGTGAAGATCGGATATTGATTGAATATAGGTGTCCGGTAAATCTTGCCTTGATAGAACTCTTCATGTGGAGCATATCTGAAATTTACGGATACTTCTGTCGAGTTCAATTCATTAAACAGTCTACTTTCATTGTTGGCATCTACCATCTGGTAGGTAAGGCTTCCAGCAGGTGTTTGTCTGTTGATATTGAATGCCGCGCCAATAGCCAAGTGGTTTAAAAATTCTTTTTTATACTCTAAGCCGTAATTTGTCTCATAAATGTAACGGTCATTATCACCGCGTTTGAAAGACAGCAAGAAGTTGTCTTCCTGAATAAATTCCAGTTTTTGTCCAGGAATCTTCGTATCCTTTTTATAAGAGGCCCTGATGTAGTGCATTGGGAAGGAGTAGACCGATTTGTTGTTAAATGCGTAGGTACCGCTGAAAAAGTATTTCCATTTCTGATCTTTAAAACCATAGGCCGCATACGATTCAGCATAGAAACGCTTGCTTAGCGCTTCTGTTGTACGTCCGCCGACACGTAAACGGAAACCTTCTACGGGATTAAAGCTATAGAATGTATTGACTGGACCGATCTCAACTGGGCCGGCCTGTTTGTATCCTGACAGCAATAAGGCAGCGATATCCATGAACGAACGGAATGAAGGGATCTTTTGTAAGGTATCAATATTATGATAAATATTCAGTTCGTTTTGCGCAAGGACAAGCGGACGTTGTGTTTCAAACAATGTTTTAATCGCTTTCTTATTTTCTACATTATAGGCAATGACCGTAGATGGACCATCATAGGTACTATCAGGACGCTGAATGCCGACTTTGTAATTGTTGTAATCAACTGTACGACTTCCGCGGATCCCCATGCCTTTTTCCGTTAAAGAAAAATCGATACCCAGGGTACTTGTTTTTAGGTAGAAGCGACTTTTGCTGTCTTTCTCAAATTTAAGCTGTATCTGAAGGTCACGTACAAAGTTTAGATTGATATCATCGGCCACAGTCATATTGGCGCCCTGCACCGCATAATTGCCGTCTAACGTCACATACAGTTGACCTTTAAATAACATGTCGGCCTTGTTGCGTGGAAAGAAGCTTAATTCGACCAACCAGGGTTGAACAGTCTTAATGGTATCCGTTATAAAAAACTTATAAAAAGTAGGAGCGGAATTAGCAATTGGACTTAAAAACTGATTGGTAACCAATGAAATGTTGTTGTCGTAAATATCAACTTGTTCGTACAGTTTATTGAAGTAGGCTGTCAGACCATCATTATCAATAAATCTAGGGTCAAATTGTGCCCGTTGGTCACCAAGGATATACTGTTTGGTTTTGCTTGGATCTTTACGGTAATATACCTTGGACATTTTTTCTTCAATAAAGGCAGGCAAAACATATTTGTTGGCTGTTTTAGCGGAGTCGTCCGTTTCAAAAAGAAATTGATAGTTTTTGAATATTTTTTTATTGACGAATTTCTCCGAAAGATTGCTCAGTCCTAAAGACATCTTCTCATACTGGTCAAATTCAGCATATTGTTGTCCTGAAAGTCTATTTTTCTCCTTATTCTCGATGACTTTTCGGATCAGTGCGACAGCAGGATTATCTTTGTTGCTGTATTTTTTCTTTGTGGCCTTGACAACAACTTCTTCCAGCATGTTGTCCTGTTGATCCATCAGAATTTCTTTTGTTTGCGTTGCATCATTCGTAACAAAAGCGTCTTTGCTGTCATACCCAATGTAACTTGCTCTGATTTTTACATACGATGTTGGAAAGACAAGTTTAAATTCACCATTTGCATTGGTCGACGTCGTGGTTCCAGCAGAAGCCGGAGCGCCAACGACGGCTACGGTAGCATAGGGTATAGGATTCTTGGTCTTTGCATCTTTAACTGTACCGGTTACGGTCTTGTTTTGGGCAAAAGCCATGGACACCGTTAGTACGAGCGTTATCGAAAAAAAGAGTTTAGTTATGAAGGTTGTTGCGTCTATTTTAGCTCTCATTATATTGCTATAATCTTGAAAATTCAAAATTGTTTTCCTGTTTCTACTTTATTTTTGACTTTATAGGTATTAAAATCAAAAAATCAGTGAACAAAGGAAACAAAAAATTAAGAATAATTAAAATTTTATTGTAATGTAATAAAGGAAAGTAGTTGAATTACATTTGTTCGTAAGTATTTGTTTGTGAGTTGTTTATGTTAAATTATTGATTTGGGTCAATAATTTTCACATTACATTTTGACTTGGCGATGATTTTCCGCTACTTTATTTACTGACTTTTGTAACGATATAGTCAGCGCTATTAAAAATCTGGCTCGATTTCGAAGGTCATTTCTTTTTTGAAACGAGGGTGTATAAAGGTAATTGAAGCGGCATGAAGGTGTAATCTATTAGCTTTTTTGCCATAGAGATCGTCACCAACAATAGGTGTATTTAGCCCATTGGGGTGCACGGCATGCATGCGGAGCTGGTGGGTTCGGCCAGTCAAGGGATAAAACCTGACCCTCGTTTGATTATTCTCTATCGCAATTTTTACCCATTTTGTCTGCGCTGGCTTGCCATAGGTGTAGCAGACCATTTGTCGGGGTCTATCATCCAGATCGACGCGAAGAGGGAGGTCGATCAAGCCGGATGGAGCTTCGATAATACCATCAAGTAAGGCAATGTATGTTTTTTTGATGGTATGCTGAATAAATTGATCCTGAATAAATTTATGCGCTTCTTTGTTTTTGGCAACAACCAATAGGCCGGATGTCGACATATCCAGGCGGTGGATAATAATCGGGCCTGCTTTTGGATAACGTTGAAGAATACGGTTGTAGACCGAATCCTTGACATATATTCCTGGTACAGAAAGAAATTCTGCTGGTTTGTTGATGATGATAATATCTTCATCCTCATAAATTTGAGGAAGTGCGATATCCAAGGTCGTTTCCTGCTGCATGGGATTCGGATCTACGACCAAGCCTTGGAGCATATACCCTAAAATCGGTTCACATTTTTTGCGGCATGCCGGATAGTAGTTTTTGTGCCTGCGTATTTCAGATGCAGGGGAGCAGCCCCACCAAAATTCGGCCAAAGCTAGGGGTGTTAACTGGTTTTCATATGCATATTGCAGCAGTTTTGGCGCAGCGCATTCCCCCGATCCCGCAGGCGGAGTTATCGTGTCAAATTCATGGAATATGTCGACGACATTCTTGCGTTGCCCTTTTGCATTGCGAAAATTATATTGTTCGAAAAGCTGTTTTTGCAGATTGCCTGAGCGTGTTTTGCGTTCCTCTTTTAGCGCGGTAATCGTAGATAGCAATTGTTGTAAATGGTTACTCTCTGTTTCCAGAGCCAAATGCATGTCATATTGAAAGCGCTGAAGCTGTTGTTTGTCTTTTAAACTCTGGCTCCGCATGTCTTCCATCAATAATTCATATTCCGCATCGGATAAACTGACCTTCAGTTTTGTACGGGTTTCTTTTCGTTCCTTCTTTTGGGTTCTTAATTTCGATTTTAGCTCATCGAGCGACTTATCCCATTCATTTTTTAACCGGTCAAGATTACGCTGCGTGTCTGCTAGCTCTTCACTATTTTCAAGCCTTTCTATTTTGCGGTTCAGTGCATTGAGATGCACCTCTTCGTTTAGAAAAAAACTGTTTTCTTCCAACATATCGAATATTGGCGGTACAAAATAGCGGTGTTTGTTGCTTCCGGCCAGTTTTCCCGAAACAGCGGCAAGGTAGCCAAGCTCATTGTGTTGGTTTCTGACAACCAGCACACCGAACATTTTTCCAATAGCGAGGCCCTCCATGGCGCTGTCCAGGCCAAAATTGTGGGTCCAGTCCTCTTGTGTTTCGATGTAATATTGAAGTTCTTTTGCGGCGGTTACGGCGAGGGGGTGCGGTTCATAGCAAAATGGGAAGGTAAATCGTGTTGGAAGTTCAATCGCTGAAATATCCTGTTTGAATTTGTGAAAATAGGTATTGTTGTCCATGTTGTCCGCAGCTTTCCCTCAAAATAAAGATGTCTGCAAAAATACAACATTATGTGCTTTAAATAATAGCTTGATCGATTTTTGTTTGAAATGTTTCGTTCATAAGGTACAATCTAGGTCTTATCTGTTTCTACAAAGAACACTGTCGGTGCAGCCTTCGCTTTTCATTTTTTCAGTCTAGCAAACGCTTTGCAGTAATACGAAATGTAAGTCTGGTTTGGTATAGTGGGGTGAGGTAATTGTTGTGAATTTGACTGGCTTTTATTTGGTTTTTACCGCATTTTTGGGTAAATTTAACTAAGCATTTAAAACATATAGTTAACAAAAGATTATAATATGAAAACTTCAATTGGAATTAAAGATGCGGACTTGAAAAAAGTTGCAAAGTTGTTAAATGTGCTGTTGGCAGATGAACACATTGTCTACATGAAGACGCGTAACGCGCATTGGAATGTGGAAGGTGCGGATTTTCATGCTGCTCACTTATTTTTGGAATCACAATACGATGAACTAGCTGAAGTGATCGATGAAGTAGCAGAACGTGTACGTACTTTAGGGCATTATGCGGTAGGTACCTTTGATAAATATTTGAAATTGACTCGTTTAACGGAGTCTACTTCAGAAAAAACCGACAGTCAGTCCTATTACAAAGAATTGTTGGCTGACCATGAAGCTATAGCGATGTCAATTCGTGCCGACATTTCTGTGGTTGAAGGCACTTCAGATAATGGTACGGAGGACTTTTTGGTTGGACTATTGGAAAAGCATGAAAAGATGGCCTGGATGCTTCGTGCGCATTTTGTTAAGTAAGCTGTAGAAGTTTATCCACAGGTATTGAAAAAAATCCCGTCTATCCCAATAGGCGGGATTTTTTTTTGTGTTTTGTTGTCAGCGCAGGATTAATTTTCTATCTTAAAGAGGAATTAAGCCTTCAGAAACTTTTTAACATATTACAATTATGCTTGAAGACGACAACCTAAATCAAACCACACTACATGAGGAGGAAAATGATGGTACTTTGGAGAGTATGCATCATGTGAATAATCCGGTATTGGATTTACCGAAAATTGAAAAGAAATACCTTGAAACGATAGTAGCCCACAATCAAAACGATAAGTCTTATTATTTTTCTGACGGCAAAGCCAAGGTAGAAATTAAGATCGTCACGGATGAGATCGTGCGGGTACGGCTGGCTCCACAAGGGACTTTTTTGGAGGATTTTTCGTATGCCTTGGCCAAGAAAGATCACCGCGTCAGTATACATCAATGCAAGGAAGAGGCAGATCATTATCTGGTGCATACGAATACTATTTCCTGTAAGATCAATAAGAATGACTTTTTGATTTCTTTTGCTGATCGTTCAGGTAAACTGTTCAATGCAGATTTGGCGCCGATGCACTGGGAGGAAAACCCTGATTTTGGAGGCTATTATGTATATAGCACAAAAGTGGCCTTTGAAAACGAAGCTTTTTATGGACTGGGGGATAAGGCCACTAAATTGAACCTGAGAGGTAAAAGACTTAAAAATTGGAATTCAGATACTTATGCTTTTGCTTACGATCAGGATCCACTTTATAAAACTATTCCGTTTTATATTGGTTTAAAAGATGGTGAAGCCTACGGTATATTCTTTGACAATACCTTTAAAACGTATTTTGATTTCGCCGCGGAAGATCCGGGAAAAACAAGCTTTTGGTCCGAAGGAGGGGAACTGCAGTACTACTACATCCATGGTCCACATATTATCGACGTCATCCGTCGCTATCATACGCTGACAGGTACGCATTACCTGCCACCGCTGTGGGCAATTGGTTACCATCAGTGTCGCTGGAGTTATTATCCCGAAGCGAATGTCCGGAAGGTTGCTGAGGAGTTTCGGAAGCGACAGATCCCCTGTGATGCGATTTATCTTGATATCGATTACATGGAAGGATACCGCTGTTTTACCTGGAACAAGCAGTATTTTCCCAATCCTAAGAATATGATCAGCGATTTGGCCAATGATGGCTTTAAAACGGTGGTGATGATCGACCCGGGCATCAAGGTTGATGAGAACTACTGGGTGTTCAGGGAAGGAAAGGAAAATAGGTATTTCTGTCGCCGCGGGGATGATTATTTTATGGAAGGATTTGTGTGGCCGGGACGTTGTCAATTTCCTGATTTTACCAATCCGGAGGTTCGTCAATGGTGGGGCACCTTATATCAGGGCCTTGTGGAAGATGGCGTGGCTGGCTTCTGGAACGATATGAATGAACCGGCCGTATTTGGCCGCGGAACGTTCCCCGACGATGTACGTCACCAATATGACGGGCATCGGGGCTCGCATCGTAAGGCACATAATATCTACGGCATGCAGATGGTCCGGGCAACCTATGATGGTTTAAAGAAATTGTATAAAAATAAACGGCCATTTACCATCACCCGAGCGGCTTATGCGGGAACACAACGCTATTCTTCGGTCTGGACCGGCGATAATTTGGCGAGTTGGGAACATCTCAAGTTGGGAACCTTGCAGTTACAGCGTTTGTCGACTTCGGGCATGTCCTTTTGTGGAACGGATATCGGTGGGTTTACGGGTGAACCCGACGGTGAGTTATTTACGCGATGGATGCAATTTGGCGTTTTCTCGCCTTTTATGCGTGTGCATTCCGCTGGCGATACCCGCGACCGGGAGCCCTGGAGTTTTGGGGAGGATTGGGAAAAGATCAATCGGAAATTTATCGAACTCCGTTATAAGTTGTTGCCGTATATCTATACCTGTTTTTGGGAGCAAACGAAGTATGGTTTTCCCATATTACGTCCGATTTCCATGGTCGAACAGCATATACCGACCAATTGGCAACGTGAGGAGGAATTCTGTTTTGGGGATAAAATATTGGTATCCCCAGTTTTGCAGCCGGGACAAAAAAGCAAGATTGTCTATCTGCCTGAAGGTACTTGGTTTTATTATTTCAATCATGAAACCTACGTGGGCGGTAAAGAACATACTGTTCCTACACCGATTGATGAGATGCCGATTTTCATTCGTGGGGGATCTGTTATCCCCGAATATCCAGTGATGCAATATACTGGTGAAAAGAAAATTGAGGAGCTGCAGCTCAATGTTTACTTCGCTGAAGGTGTAACCCGTTCGTATGTGTATTCGGATCATGGCGACACCTTTGCCTATGAGCAGGATATTTATCTTGAAAAATGCTTTACCGTATCGGGGCTCAAAGAATCCCTGTCGATTAAACAGACGCAAGATGGGCTTTTTACGGAGCGATATGAGGAATATAAATTACAGTTAATCGGCTTGCCTTTTCAGGCTAAGAAGGTGAAGACCGATGGTATTGAAACAAAAGTACAAGTAGATGATAAGGGGCGGTATTGGATTAATGTCGCACGAGAATTTGATAACATATTGATAGAAGGTTAAAACATGACCAATGAAGTAATTCCGCATAGTCTATTTTCTGAATTTGATGTCGCCTTATTCCAGTCGGGTAAGCACTTCAAATTATACAAAAAGTTCGGTTCACACGAGCTGGAAGTCAATGGTGAAAAAGGCGTTTATTTTGCGGTTTGGGCTCCAAATGCAAAATCGGTCTTTGTAACCGGCAACTTCAATTTTTGGGATAAAGCGCGTCACGCGCTCTATGTGCGCTGGGATGGTAGCGGAATCTGGGAGGGATTTATTCCGGGGCTTGGCAATGGGGAGGCGTATAAGTATGTTATTGAGACTTATACTGGCGAACAACTTGAAAAAGGAGACCCCTTTGCTTTTCAGTGGGAGATCGCGCCAAAGACTGCTTCCATTGTTCATTCGACCTGGTTCGAGTGGCAGGATAAGCAATGGATGCAGGAAAGGGCTGTTAAAAACAGGCTGGATCAACCATGGTCTGTCTATGAAGTGCATTTAGGATCTTGGTCGCGGGATCCCGAAAGTCCGGATACTTTGCTCAACTACCGCGAAATCGCTGTGGCGCTCGTATCCTATGTGAAGGAAATGAATTTTACCCATGTAGAATTTATGCCCCTGATGGAACATCCCTATTACCCTTCTTGGGGATACCAGATAACGGGCTATTTTGCTGCGAGTTCACGCTACGGATCGGCACAAGATCTCATGTATCTGATTGAGGAGCTGCATGCCGCCGGGATAGGGGTGTTGCTGGATTGGGTTCCGTCACATTTTCCAGGTGACGCACATGGTCTTTATCGTTTTGATGGCACGAGCTTATACGAGCATGAAGATCCCCGGAAAGGGTTTCATCCCGATTGGCAATCCTATATTTTCAACTACGGACGTAATGAAGTGCGTTCTTTTTTGATCAGTAATGCATTTTATTGGTTGGATCGTTTTCATATCGATGGACTTCGGGTCGATGCGGTTGCTTCTATGCTCTATTTGGATTATAGTCGAAACGCAGGCGAGTGGATTGCCAATGAGTTTGGTGGAAATGAGAATCTTGAAGCGGTACAATTTTTAAAAGAACTGAATGAGGCCGTCTACGGACATTTCCCACATGTGCAGACCATCGCGGAAGAATCGACTTCCTGGCCAGGTGTCAGTCGCCCAACCTATGCTGGTGGATTGGGGTTTGGAATGAAATGGATGATGGGCTGGATGCATGACACATTGGATTATTTTAAAGAGGATCCGATTAATCGCAGCTATCATCATGATCGACTGACCTTTGCGACAGTATATGCTTTCCATGAAAATTTTATGCTACCGCTGTCACATGATGAGGTTGTCTACGGAAAGCATTCATTAATTTATAAGATGCCGGGCAATGAATGGCAAAAGTTTGCCAACCTGCGGGCATTGTATCTCTTTATGTATACTTTTTCAGGAACAAAATTGCTGTTTATGGGCGGAGAATTTGGGCAGACTTCGGAGTGGAATGTAAACCAATCGCTTGATTGGCATCTTTTGGAATTTGCGCCACACCAGGGTATGAAGCAATTTGTAGCCGACCTGAATACGGTTTATAGGAGCCAACCAAGTCTTTACCAGAAGGCTTTTGACGCTTCGGGCTTTGAATGGATAGATGCTGGTGATCGTGAAAATTCGGTTGTCGTCTATTGGCGAAAGGGATTTGACGCCTGGGATGATACGGTTGTTGTACTTAACTTAACGCCTGTTGTTCGGGAACATTTCCGTATTGGTTTACCTTACGCTGGTGAATGGGAAGTGCTGCTGAATTCGGATGATTTGACCTATTTCGGTTCTGGAATACATCAGCTGCTCATTCATAGTGAACACCTGCATTGGATGAACCAGGTACAGTCTGCTCAAGTTCATTTACCTCCGCTTGGCGGATATATTTTGAAAAGGAAGAGAGCGGTAAAGGAAGTCAATCCCATTAAACAAGGCGAGCGTATCCCTGTATAAAATCTTGTTATTAAATCTCATGCTGTAAAAGAAGAATGAACGTATTTCACTTGAGTGTAGAATGTTATCCCGTGGCCAAAGTAGGTGGTCTCGCGGATGTCGTGGGCGCGCTGCCCAAATACCAAACCAAACTGGGATGGGAGGCGGCGGTTGTCATGCCTTGGTATGATCGTCCTTTTGTTAGGGATCATGCTTTTAGCCTAGTTCATGAAGGTACTTTTTATCAAGGATCTGAATTGCTGCGCTACAGTGTTTATAAGGAAGATCATCAGGTACTTGGATTTGAGCTCTACCTGATTAAGATTCCAGGTAAACTCGATCGGCAGGAGGTATATTGTTATCCGGATGAAGGCGAGCAGTTTATCGCCTTTCAACATGCTGTTTTGGCGTGGTTTAAGGATAAAAATATAGTACCTGATATTGTGCATTGCCATGATCATCATGTCGGCTTAATGCCTTTTTTGATGAGGTATAGCAATGACTATAACTTTCTTGCCGACGTTAAAACGGTGGCCACCGTCCACAATGGGCAGTATCAGGGCTGGACACATTGGAGTAAAGCTATTCTGTTTCCCGCTTTCGATAGTTGGAAATGGGGACTATTGGACTGGGATGGTTTAATTAATCCGCTTGCAGCCCTCATTAAATGTTGCGATGCGTACACAACGGTTTCCGAAGGTTACCTGGAAGAGCTATATGTGGAAGCCAATGGTTTGCAGCAGCTGTTTTATGATGAGCGAAATAAATCTGTCGGTATTGTCAATGGAATTGACTGGGAAATCTGGGATCCTAAAATTGATTATACCTTGCTAGAAAACTACGATGCTGTACAAGCTTTTTCCGGAAAGTTGAAAAATAAGGAGGCTTTGGCGAAGCAGTATAAAATCAATCCAGATCGACCGTTGCTTGTTTTTATCGGCCGATTTGCAACAGAAAAAGGAGCGGATTTACTTCCGGAGATAATTTTGGATTTGACGGAGAAGTATCACGATAGATTAAGTATATTTATACTGGGTGCCGGAGACCCAGCGATCCAGTCACGTGTGAAATCACTCGTCGATGATGGAATTGATAATTTTGATGTGTTCTTTGGTTATGATGAAAATCTGGCCCATTGGCTTTATGCCAGTGCGGATTTTCTTTTAATGCCTTCCCGTGTTGAGCCTTGTGGACTTAATCAGCTCTATGCTATGAAGTACGGTACATTGCCGATCGTGCATCAGGTGGGGGGATTAAAAGATACGGTAATCGATCTGAAAAATGATGGCTACGGTATAGGTTTTGATAGTCTGACAATCACTGAAATTAGTGCAGCGATTGTTCGGGCTATAAATTTTTACGATAGTAAAAAGCAGTTTGAGGAGAATCAACGTAAAATGATGCAGTTGGATTTTTCTTGGGATAAATCTGCAGCGAAGTATATAAGTCTATATAACCAATTAATGTAATTTGATATGTCACGTCATAATGTAGTAGCTATCGTCTTGGGCGGAGGAAGGGGCTCACGTCTGTATCCATTGACCGATCAACGGTCTAAGCCAGCAGTTCCCATTGCCGGGAAATATCGCTTGGTGGACATTCCCATCTCGAATTGTCTTAATTCGGGTTTTAACAAGATTTTTGTGTTGACACAATTCAATTCTTCGTCGCTCAACTCCCACATTAAGAATACCTACAACTTTAGTATTTTTAGCAAGGGCTTTGTCGATATTCTGGCTGCTGAACAGACCAACGATGGCGACAAATGGTTCGAGGGTACGGCCGATGCCGTGCGACGATCGTTTCGGAAGCTGGCGAGTATTGATTATGACTATGTACTGATTTTATCAGGGGATCAGCTGTATCAAATGGATTTTGATGCACTGGTTGACTTCCACGTCGAAAACGAAGGCGACCTGACCATTGCCACTATACCAGTAAACGCCAAAGATGCCACCGGTTTTGGTATACTGAAATCGGATGAAAAGAATCATATCACCTCTTTTATCGAGAAGCCGAATAGCGAGCAGCTGGTAGACTGGAGTTCAGAAGTGAGCGATCATTTAAAGGGTGAGGGCAGAGAATTTCTGGCCTCTATGGGTATTTATGTTTTTTCAAAAGGCGTCCTGAAACGTATGCTTGAAGAGAATCGCGGAATGGATTTTGGTAAAGAAATTATTCCCGATGCCATTGATACAAGTCGGGTGCTTAGCTATCAATTTGAGGGCTATTGGACAGACATCGGTACCATAGGGTCTTTCTATGAAGCCAACATTGGTTTGACCGATAATATTCCGGCCTTCAATCTGTTTGATAAAAATACGGTTTTCACCCGTCCAAGGATGTTGCCGCCTTCTAAGATTTCGGGTACAACATTAATCAATTCGGTCATTTCGGATGGCTGTATTATCCAAGCTGATAAAATAGACCGTTCCGTCGTGGGCGTTCGTTCACGGATTGGTACAGGATCTGTTGTGCGCGGTACTTATATGATGGGATCAGATTATTATGAGGATCTCGTCGATATGGAGGAAGCAAAGCGTAAAAATATACCTGTGGTCGGTGTTGGAGAACGGTGTTATATTGAGAATGCTATTTTGGATAAAAATTGTCGTATCGGCAACGATGTCCGGATCAATGGTGGACCTCATTTGCTGAACGCCAATCACCCCACCTATACCATTTGTGACGGCATTGTTGTCATCAAAAAAAATGCTGTAATTCCAAATGGAACAACAATAGGATTGACAAGCTTATAAAATTTATAGAACAAGGGAGATAATATATTGTTATCATTTTATGTTATTCATATAAAAGTATCTTGAAAAGTAATTACCTGAAGTCAAAATTTGCCTAATACCGGCAAATTAACGTCAGATGGTATTGTCTTTGCTAGCAAAGAATAGATATTATAATGAGTAGTATGCGATTGAGACAGATTATCTCCCTTTGTTTTGTGTTGTTTGTTCTTTTGGGCTGCCAAACGTCATTGATGGTTCAAGGTACAGGTGTCTTGCGTGATGCCTCACGAAAATTCGAGCTTCGCCATGGCGATCGATCAGTCGTTTATATTCCAATGCGGCATCTGGGTACGCGGGTGTACTATGATCAAATTCAGCGCGCTGTAGATTCCCTCCAACGTTCGGGCTATGTTGTTTTTTATGAAAGTATCGCCTATCAGGTGGATAGTGCGGCACAACGTGATCTGTATGACCGCAAATTTAGAAAACTTACAGGCAATCGGCTCGGGCTGCAGCAATGTATTGAAATACCGGGCGATACCTCCCGGGTTCTTCGGGCGCCCATGTACCGTAAACTGGGGCAACGAATCATCAGTCAGCCCGATTATTCCTTTTTCCTGGTGAATTATGAAACGGCGGTGAATGCGGATATTCCCAAAAATAAATTGCTTGACGAGTTTGAATACCTGTATGGTACGATCAAACTGGATGATTGTGATTACAAAACACCGCTCCAAGAACCTTATTCCTGTAAACCGATCAAAGCAGCCTTAAAGAACAAATTTGATAAAGAATTTGTCATGAAAAAAAGGGAAGAAAACCTGGCATCATTAGTTGCTGACGCCCCACAGCAAAAGATTTTAATCTTATTCGGAACCTCACATTTTAAAGGCTTTTTGCGTAATTTGCAGGCTCGGGATCCCAAATGGATACAGATCAACTAATATGTTAGGAAAACTATTTATTATACTGCTTATACCAGTAACCATTTATGTTGTTTATTACCTGTTAAATCGTACGGCCAAAAACAGCAAAGCCATTAAACGTGTATTAAGCGACGAAGGAAAGGAAATTCTGGAAAAAGAAGTTGCCTATTACCGCAATCTGTCCGATGCGGATAAAATGGAATTTGAAACCCGCTGTTTAAAATTTTTGGATACGGTCAAAATTGAAGGTGTGGGCGTAGCGGTTGAGCTGAAAGATTATATGATGATTGCCGCCAGTGCAATTATCCCAATATTTGCCTTTAAGAAATGGACTTATCCCAATTTGACCAATATTATGGTTTATCCTTCCCAGTTCAATACAGCGTATGAATTTGAAGGCCATGCTGACCGAAATATAATGGGAATGGTAGGTGAGGGAGCCATGAACGGACAAATGATATTGTCCAAATCGGCATTGGAGTATGGTTTTAGGAACCCAAAAGATGGACAGAATACAGCGATACATGAATTTGTACACTTGATCGATAAAACCGATGGTACTGTGGATGGCATTCCAACACATCTGATGGATAAAGCTTCAGTCATTCCTTTTATGAATCTGATACGAGAAGAGATTGCCAAAATAAAGGCGAATAAATCTGATATTGATGTCTATGGCATGACCAATCCAGCCGAGTTTTTTGCAGTTGCTTCTGAATATTTCTTTGAGGATCCAGCGAAATTCAAGACCCATCATCCTGAACTGTATAAAGCACTTTCTGAAATTTTTGAACAAAGTTAGTTATAGATAAATAAAATTTTACTATTTTTAAGGCAAACAGAAGTTGTTTGCCTTTTTTCTGCGAGCACCCTGCTCCTGGGCTGGAAAGAAGATCATCGCTTCGCTAAAGTTTTGTTAATTATAACTGTTATGCCTAAAACTACAATTTATTCTTCTATTGCCCTGGCTTGTATGCTATTTTGCGGCAGTAATCCGGGATTTTCCCAGCAGCGTTTTGCTACAGGGACAACATTTACTGAAATGGCCGATACGACAAAGGATACATTATCCAACTGGTCGAATGTTAAAGCCGGCCTACATGCGTCGTTTGTATCGATAGACAAACGTTATCCCAAATCTGTCAATCCAAATCTGACAACACAACGTACGGCGACTGTAGATGCCTGGAAAGGTGAACAAGTATCGGCGCAAGTATTGTTATGGACCAGTGCTGCCACAGCGCATGTCGCTGTATCAGCAAGTGAATTAAAATCAACAACAGGCAAGGTGATTGGCAGCGATGCGGTACAAGCGCGTTTTGTTCGTTATGTCATGACTGATGAATTTGCAAGTGGCTGTGGCCATCGTAAGCCAGAAGATTTTAAAGCTTCTCTTTCGGCAGACATGTTGGATGATCTCAAAAGCTATGACCTTGAAGCGAAGAAAGTCCGTCCTGTATGGATTACCGTAAAGGTTCCCAAGGAAGCTGCAGCTGGACAATATAAAACGACAATTTCGGTTCAACAAAATGGCAAGGTGAAAGAGCAATTACAGCTTATCGTCAATGTTCAAAATCATGTGCTGCCGCCATCGTCGCAGTGGACTTATCATTTGGACCAATGGCAACATCCTTCTGCTGTAGCTCGGGTCAATAATGTGAAGATGTGGAGCGATGAACATTTTGAAGCGTTGAAGCCGACCATGAAACAGCTTGCAGCTGCTGGGCAAAAAGTGATTACTGCGACTTTAAATAAGGATGCGTGGAACGTACAGACCTATGATCCCTATGCGGATATGATCACCTGGAAGAAGGCAAAAGACGGTTCCTGGGCTTATGATTATACTGTTTTTGATCGATGGGTAAACTTTATGATGGATCTAGGGGTCAACAAACAGATCAATTGCTATTCGCTTTTACCATGGAACAACGAGGTACATTATTTCGATGAGAGCAAAAATGAACTGGTCAATGTGATTGCAAAACCCGGTACAGCAATATTTGAGGAGCTATGGACGCCTTTCTTAAAGGATTTTAGTAAGCACATTACCGCAAAGGGCTGGTTAAAGATTACCAATATTGCGATGGATGAAAGAGGCCGGGAAGAAATGGATCCAGCGATCGCCTTATTGGAAAAAGTAGCGCCCGAATTTGGTGTTGCATTTGCTGATAATCACAAAAGCTACCAACGCTATCATAAGAGTACAGATATCAGCGTCGCCGCTGGCGATCCTTTTGATCAGAACGATCTTATTGAGCGACGTAAAAAAGGATATATCACGACATTTTATGTGTGCTGTTCGGACGAATTTCCAAATCAATTTACGTTCTCGGATCCAGCAGAATCCACCTATATGGCTTGGTATGCGCTGGCGGCAGGTTTCGATGGGGCATTGCGTTGGGCATTCAACTCCTGGGTGAAGGATCCACTGCATGATTCAAGGTTCCGTACGTGGCCGGCAGGAGACACCTATATCGTTTATCCGCAAGGAAGAAGCTCTATCCGTTACGAGCGTATGTTGGAAGGTATTCAGGATTATACCAAAGTCGGCATTCTGAAAGCCAAGTTGGAGAAGTCAAAAGATCAAGCCAACCTAGCGAAGCTAAATGCAAAAATTGCAAAATTAAATACCGCTAAACGCTATGCGGACTGGAATAAAGATCTCAATGATGCAAAGCGTTTTGTCGATGAGTTGTCGCGACAAATCAACTAAGGATTTATCCAAGCTATCATTTTAAAAAAGCTGTTTCAATGAATTTGAAACAGCTTTTTTTGTTGAATACAATTTCTTTTTATTTCAAGTATAGCGAATTGTTGGCTTTAATTTGAGCTCAGTGTATACCTGCTCCCAATTGAGGCTGTTATTGCACATTCGACCAGATTATACGCTTGGGAAACGACAGACCTGTTCAGCTAATGTCCCAAACCATTATGCTACATTATTGTTGTTCTTAAATAGCGGCAATATAATTTGCACGATGCCGCTATCACAAAATCTTAAATTATAGTATAAGTATGAAAAATGTAGCACACCAGATTGTGGGTCTTTTAAAGGATGCGGGAATTCAGCGTATTTATGCCGTAACCGGCGATAGTTTAAATTTTTTCAACGAAGCTGTTCATGCAGATGGAACGATGCAATGGATACATGTCAGGCATGAGGAAGTGGGGGCGTTTGCTGCAACGGCAGAAGCTGATTTGCACGGGATCGCTTGTTGTGCGGGAAGCAGTGGGCCTGGGCATGTGCATCTGATCAATGGTGTTTATGAAGCACACAAGACTCGTGTACCCATGCTTGTGATCGCATCAACATGTGCTACCTACGAATTTGGAACCGATTATTTTCAAGAAACCAATCCAATCAAACTGTTTGATGATTGTTCTTGCTACAACCAAATGATCACTCGGCCGGAGCAGGTGCAACGTATGGTGCAAAATGCATTACAACAGGCTATCTCTAAACGGGATGTTGCAGTTATCGGCCTACCTGGTGACGTATCAGAAATGGAAGCGGTTCAAATGAATACTTCAACGAAGGTGTTTTTTACCGAGCCGCAAATTAGACCTTCAGAGATGGAAATTGGGCGATTAGCACAATATATCAATCAGGCAGAAAAGATAACCTTGTTCTGCGGTGTTGGCGCCAAGAAAGCACAGCAGCAAATTGTAGCGTTATCACAAAAGATCCATGCGCCAGTAGGTTATTCATTTAAAGCAAAGTTGGATATCCAACGCGACAATCCCAATGAAATCGGGATGACAGGACTTCTAGGAATGGCTTCGGCTTTTCAAAGTATGCATCATTCCGATCTTATTTTACTCTTAGGGACTGATTTTCCTTATAAGGATTTTATACCGACCAACAAAACTATTATCCAGATTGATATTGAAGGTGAAAAGCTAGGGCGCAGATCCATCGTAGACTATGGGCTTGTTGGCGATATTGAGCATACCTTAAAAGCGGTATTGCCCTTTGTAGAAGCGCGTTCGGATACGAAATTTCTGGAGAAGCAGCTTGCTTCTTATGAAAAGGTCAAGGAAGATCTCATGACGTATGTGGAGGATTCAGGCAGCGAATGCGCAATACAGCCAGAATTTGTCGCTCATACCATTGATCAGAAAGCCAATGATGATGCGATTTTCTTGCTTGATACCGGTATGTGCTGTGTTTGGGGAGCACGTTATATTAATCAGCGAAAGGATCGAATCATGCTGGGGTCTTTCAATCATGGGTCTATGGCTAATGCCATGCCAATGGCTATTGGAGCTGCATTGACACATCCTGAGCGCCAGGTTATTGCTTTTTGTGGCGATGGAGGCCTATCCATGTTGTTGGGGGATCTTGCAACAATAAAACAATATAACTTACCGATCAAAATCATCGTCTTCAACAATCGTGCACTTGGTATGGTTAAATTGGAAATGCAGGTATCAGGTCTTAAAGATCAGGAAACTAATATGGTCAATCCAGATTTTGCGATGATCGCCCAGGCGATGGGCATACGTGCATTTACGGTGACTCAACCCCAGGAGGTGGATGGTGTTATCCATGAGGCTTTTGGGATTGTCGATGAGCCTGTCCTAATTGATCTATATACCAATCCCAATGCATTGGCTATGCCACCCAAAATATCCTTCAGTCAAATGAAAGGGATGACAGAAAGTATGGCAAAATTAATGTTGTCGGGTAATTTCGAAGAGGTGTGGGATACCATTAAGTCGAACTATAAACATTTGAAATCGCTTTGATCCCTTGTGACGGCGAATTATTGAATATATTTAAAGCCCCTAGAAGCATAAAGCAGAGGGGCTTATTTTGTGTTAAAAGTGACTTGAATGTGTGGCGGTCAGACCATAAGATGCTGATCGGCGGATAGTCGAAATTTGAAGGAAAATGTTATCTCAACATTGACGTTGAACAAACCAAAGGCTTTTAAGTAACTCTTCTTTACAGCGTCTGAGTTTTTCAATTTTGGATTCGGAAGGAATCGTAACTTGCTCTTTAACAATAATAGCCAAGTCTGTTTCAATGGACAATTTTGTGAGTGATGTACATCCACTATCAAATTTCTTAAAGCTTACATCTTTCATACTAATATTGGTTAAGAATTCCTGAATTTTATAATGTACAATTTACTAATAAAAATTAGCTTTACAATAAGCCTACGATAATTTTATTGTTACTAAATTGTTTATTTTTAATAGCTTATATCGTGCTAAAATAGTAGACTGTTATCTAACTTATAAACAATATTCGCTTGCTTTTTGTTTTTTGAATTTGAAAATTTTAAATGGTAGTTATTTAAAACAAAAATTCTTTTGAATTGCTATCTATACGATCAAACAAAAAATAGACGATGAGAATAATCAATTTCGGATTTATAGCGTTGCTGTGTTGTGCTGGCTGCCATCAGGAACAAAAAAAACAAGTTACTTCAACGAAACGCAATGATACTGTTCAAACTACTCAACCATTGGATACCGCGGGGTTTCTTAGTGGAAAGAGTACATATCAGTACCTTAAAAATGGCGATACCATTTCACTGTCAATCACTGTTGATGGAGAAAAGGTACAGGGTGATCTTAGCTATGCCTGGAAGGAAAAAGATCGTAATAGCGGACATATTGATGGTGTATTGAAGGGGGACATTTTAACGGCCGATTATACTTTTTCTTCTGAGGGACAGGAATCGGTCCGCCAGGTGATATTTAAATTATCTAAAGCTCGTGCAATGGAAGGTTATGGTGCGATGGAGGAGAAAGCTGGAAAAATGTCTTTTGTTGATCCGAAGAAGATTGCATTTGATGAGAAATTCGCGTTAGAAAATGTAACGAAGGGCCAATGAGATCAGCTTGGGGGTAAAAATTAATAGGCCGATCAATAGCGCGGTGATGCTGCTTATCATCACTGCCGCTGCGGCGACATCTTTCATCTTTTTGATGTTTGGGTTATGTTCTGGACAGATAAAGTCAGCCATATTTTCCAATGCAGTATTTAACAACTCACAGACGAATACAAAACCAATGGCAAAGAGTACAGCAATCCATTCGTGGGTACTGATGTGAAGCACAACGGATAGCAGTATGGCCATAATGGCCGCTATACAATGCACCCTGAAATTATGTTCTTCCTGCCAGGCTGTTTTCAACCCACTGAAAGCATAGTGAAAACTCTTTAATCTGGCACGGAATGAAAAGTTGTTTTTGGCCATAGTTGTTATGCTATTTTCTGTAAAGATAGCGCTTTCTGCTTATCCAGGTATACTGGATTTTTTTATTGCATGTTGTCTATTATGTCCGCGAGTTTTGTTATGTATATTAGCCTTCACTAGGTAATTTATCGTGCGATCTGAACCCCCTTTTACTTTATCATATTTTTTTTGCAAATGCCTCCTAATTTTAATTAAATTGCTGTATGATCTATAATTTTGACAAAACGATTGTTCGTCGTGGTACCGAATCGGTCAAATGGAATCAACATGATTATGCCGATTTGATTCCACTCTGGGTTGCGGATATGGACTTTCCAGCAGCACAACCAGTCGTGGATGCACTTGCGCAACGGGTTCAACATGCGGTATATGGTTATGCTACGATTCCAGCTGCTTTTTACAGCGCAGTGATGAGCTGGTCCTCACGGCGACATAAATTTGTACTTCAACCGGAATGGATACTTCCAGTTATCGGTGTGGTACCGGCGCTTTCGGCTTTGGTTAGCGCATTGACATCACCCGGAGATAAGGTTTTGGTGCAAGAACCTGTATATCATTGTTTTTTTTCTTCCATAGAACGCAATCAAGCCCAGGTGGTTTCCAATGACCTGATTTATCGTAATGGCGAGTATACGATCGATTTTGAGGATTTTGAGCATAAAGCAAGTGATCCGAAAGTCAAGTTATTTATTTTATGTAGCCCACATAACCCGGCTGGGCGAGTTTGGACCCGAGCTGAGCTTGAACGTCTTGGTGAAATCTGTTTGCGACACCAAGTTTTAGTCATTTCGGATGAAATTCACTGCGATCTGGTATTTGAAGGCTATACACATATTCCTTTTGGAAGTATCAGTGCAGCCTTTTTGGCGAATTCGATTACCTGTGTAGCACCGAGTAAAACCTTTAATTTGGCGGGATTGCAGGTCGCTACAGTCCTCGTGGTCGATCCTGAACTCAAGAGGAAGGTGCAACAGGCTTTCTTAGCTAATGAGATCAGTAGCATTAGCCCCTTTGCCATTACGGGCTTGATCGCTGCGTATGAGTGGGGCGGGGAATGGTTGGATCAGGCTTTAAGCTACATCCATGCAAATTATCTGTATTTGAAAGGCTTTATGAACGAACATCTGCCTGCTTTGCATGTGCTTCCTTTGGAGGGTACTTATTTGGTATGGGTAGATTGCGCCGCTTTGGGGATTTCAAGTCGAAAATTGGGAAAGCTCTTATTGGATGAAGCGCATGTGCAGGTGAATGTAGGTGCGATGTACGGGAAGGGGAGTGATGACTTTATTCGCCTCAACATTGCTTGTTCGAGGGAGGTATTGACAACAGGCTTGTTGCGTTTGAAGACTGTTTTCTCTTCTTTGCTCCAAGGGGCAAAATAGTACGCGAAGCTATTCTGAGTTAGATGAATAGGTTCTGATTTACGGTGAATTCTTCGTTCGTAGTGGCACGCCGCCGGGCGAATCGGAAATAGCGTGGTGAACAAAAAAAAGCCGCTGCATCTCTCGATGCAGCGGCTTTCTTGCGCCTTGTTTTAGACCAGATTAGATACCCATTTCCTTTAGGATAAAATGCGCGTTGTCAATTTTATCGGCAACCCAGAGGACATAACGAATGTCGACTCCGATGGATCTGCTGTAACTCTCGTTCCAAGCGAAATCATTAATTGTTGCGTCGTAAGCACGGTCAAAATTTACACCGATTAATTCACCATTGGCATTCATTATTGGAGATCCTGAATTTCCACCTGTAGTATCCATATCATATAAGATATTAACCGGCACGGATCCCAGGTCTTTTTGAACATAGGGACCAAAATTTTTGTTGAGGTAAGCTGTTTTGATTTCTTGCGGATAGTCAAATTCTGCTAAACCAAGATTTCCTTTTTGAATAATCCCTTCGATTGTTGTAAACGGTTTCATATAGGTTGCGTCAGCAGGCGAGTAGCCTTTGATGTGCCCGTAAGTCAGACGTAAGGTTGAATTTGCATCAGGAATAAAGTTCTTGGCCTGAAAAATTTCCTTGACGGCGACATAATCGCCCATTAATTTGTTCAGTACCCCTTCACGTCTTTTTTGCTCTGCGGCGAAATGGACAATGTCATTGTTCAGCTTACTCTGGAAATCCAATAATTTGTCGTCAAATTTTTGCAGTGCATCGGCATTGGCCAAGACGGTATTTAGTATGTAATTTTGATCGCCAAGTTTACTGTTCTGAATAATCTCTGTTGCAAATTCTTGTGCAGTAGCCGTATTAAATTGCAATTTCTGAATGGAGGCCAATTGATTTTTACCTTGGAATGCAATGGCATCTTCCAACATTCGGGAGAAAATACGCTGATCAGCCTGTTTATTGTAGCTTTCGTAAGTTTCTTTAAGTGCTGTTTTTAACTTTTCAATATTTAAATCGAAAAGCTGTTTGGCCGCCTGGGATGATTTTTCCTTGGCTAAGTTGGTTTTCAGAACGTTTAGGTCGCGAGCTACTTTCAATAAGCTTGTGCTGTTGTAAATATTGTTGATCCAAAGTTCTTTCAGGGCATCTTGATCACTGAGCTGATAATAGGCATCAATATCAGCGAGTAGACTTCCATATTTGTTTTTCAATTCGGGTTTACTTAAGATAAACGCTGCCAGTGCTTCGTCTTCTTGTTTTTTTGTCGATAGCAAGTCGATTCCTCGTAAGCCCTTGAGTTTACCACGATAGTTTTTCAATACATTCGCATTACGTTTTATGCGTGTTGCCAAGGACAAGGCGATATCGGTATTGTCTTTTCCTGCTTCCTCCATCTGTTTATTTTGGAAATCATACAGGTTGGATACGTAAGGCAAAAGATATTCCTGTTGATATTGAATATATTGTGCTGGTCTGTGTCGGAATGTTTTTCCGGGATAACCAAGGATAAAGGTGAAATCATTTTCCCGTACACCATTTGGATTGACTTTAAGGTGTTTTTTGGGCTGGTAAGGAACGTTATCTTTAGAATAAGGTGCAGATTTTCCGTTTTTGCCGACATAAGCTCTCAGAAAAGAATAATCTCCCGTGTGGCGTGGCCATACCCAGTTATCGGTCTCTCCACCAAATTCTCCGATGTTTTGACGTGGAATATAAACTAAACGAACGTCTTCAATTGTTTTATAACGGAATAGGACATAACTTTTGCCGATAAACATTTCCGATACTTCAGCTTTAATCGTCGGATCTTCCTTTTCAGCTTGTTTAACCAGTTCTTGTTGTTTACGTTTGATCGTATTGATACGCTCCACTGGATCGCTGATGTTGGCGACAGCATTTAATATTTTAGCGGAAACATCCTCATAAGAATCGGTAATTCTTATTTTTAATCCTTTTGCCTCAATTTCCTGCTCTTGATTTTGTGCGACAAAACCGTTTTTTAGGTAATTGTTGATTGCTGTACTCGCAAGTTGAACGGCAGAAAAAGCACAATGATGATTGGTAATAATCAGACCACGGTTTGAGACAAACGATCCGGTACATCCACTGACTTGAACCAGGGCATCTACCAGTCCGACCTGACCAGGATTGTAGATGTCTCTCTCACTGATCTTTAATCCAGCTTTCTTCAATCCAGCTCTATTTAATTCGCTCAATGGAAACATTCCCTCATCAGGATTTGCCTTGCTATAAGGACTGTTTGCCATGGTTAAGAATAAAGCTAGTGCAATTGTCGTACGATTTATAAACTTCATAGGATTTTAACTATCAACTGTTGTAAATCTCCAAATTTAAGAAAAGCATTTCGATGAAATCGATTTTTTATGTGAACTAATGTAACAATAGTGGATATACAGGATCTTTTTGGCAAGGTATTTATTGTATAATAAGCAGGCCAAATACCCCTGTTGACTTTAATTGTAAAGGATTTGACATTGGTTTACGACAGGAATCGTAATTTTGTGCTTTAAAGATAGTAAGATGACCTTAATCCAATTGGAATATATTATAGCTGTTGATACCTACCGAAGTTTTGTTGCAGCTGCAGAAAAATGTTTTGTCACGCAACCTACGTTGAGCATGCAAATACAAAAACTTGAAGAGTCTTTAGGGGCAAAAATCTTTGACCGGAGCCGTCAGCCTGTTGTTCCTACAGAAATCGGCGAGAAAATTATTCTTCAAGCTCGAATGGTATTGACGGAAAGCCGAAAAATCAATGAGATTGTACAGGATAAAAAAGGGGAAATTGAGGGCACGCTAAGGGTCGGTGTTATCCCGACAATCGCACCATATTTACTTCCGAATGTGCTGACCACATTTATGGAAAAATATCCGAAGCTACAACTGCAGATATGGGAATACACGACAGAACGGATTGTGCATGAATTGAAGGTCGGACTTTTGGACTGTGGTGTGCTATCTACTCCTTTAAATGACCCTGGGATTTTGGAGTCGCCCTTATTTTACGAAAATTTTGTCGCCTATATATCCGTCAATAGCCCCCTGTTTCCGAAAAAAATACTGAGTGGCGATGATATTGCCGATGATAAACTTTGGTTGCTCAATGAGGGGCATTGTATGCGTGGGCAGGTACTTAATATTTGTCACCACAAACACAATCAAGATCTTACAGGAAGATTTGAATATAACACCGGTAGCGTAGAGACCTTAAAACGTATGGTCGATATCAACGACGGCATCACCATATTACCTGAATTGTCGATTTGGGATTATTCCGATGAGCAATTGGATCGGATCCGTTATTTCAAATCACCAGAACCGGTACGTGAGATATCATTGGTGACCACACAGAACTATGTGAAGAGACAGGCCATCCAGGCGCTGGAAAGAGAAATATTGGCCGTAGTACCCGATAAATTCAAAACAAAAAAGAAGAAGGAAGTGTTGAGCTTTCAATAGAACGATATGGGAAACCTCAAAAGACGTTTTTTTAAAAAAATAGACCAGATCAATCAATGGCGGATGAAGAAAGTTTCGAATCGGAACTTTATCATTATACTCGCATTTTTGGTTGGAATTGTCGGTGGTATTATGGCATCTGTACTGAAAAGATTAACCCATTTTATTGCAACGACTATACAAGATGATATCGACTGGAAAGTAAAATACTCAGTTTACTTAATTTTTCCATTGATCGGAATATTGCTCAGCGTGTTTTTTGTTCGCAAATTTCTGAAAGGGAAGAAGATGGAACATGGGATTACACCCATTATCTATGCCATCAGTCGGAAAGGCAGCCGATTGGATCCCAGTAATATTTATTCTCAGGTAGTGACCTCAGCTATAACCGTTGGCTTTGGCGGTTCCTGTGGTTTGGAAGCACCAGTTGCTTTGGGCGGATCTTCTATCGGTTCTAATATCGCCCGTTTTTTTGGACTGCAGTATAAGGAAGTTACCATGTTATTGGCTTGCGGTGCAGCAGCAGGAATTTCGGGTGCATTCAACAGCCCTTTGGCCGGAATGATCTTTGCCATCGAGATTTTGCTTCCAGAATTTTCAATTCCCGTGTTCATTCCTTTGCTGATCTCATCAGCATTAGCTTCTGTTGTCTCTCGTGTGCTTTATAATGAACCCTTATTCAGCACATTCAATTCCGACTGGCAGGTTTCGGCCTTAATATTTTACCTCTTGTTGGCCGTGTTGATTGGGCTTTATACGATTTACTTTGCACGTGTTTCCAGAAGTGTGGGTAAATGGTTTTCTAAGATTAAGAATCCCTATAATAAAGTCTGGGTCAGTGGAATTGCTTTAGGTCTGATGATTTTTGTATTCCCGGCACTGTATGGCGAGGGCTATATTACCATTCAGCAGATTCTGAATGGTCAGTTTAACTCGATTGTTAAGAACAGTTTGTTTTCAGACTATAAAGATATGGGATTAGTCGTCCTGGGTTATACGATATTGACTTTATTTGGAAAGTCCCTTGCCGCATTATTTACTTTAAATGGCGGTGGAAATGGTGGTGTATTTGGACCAAGTTTAGTCATGGGCGGATTATTAGGATTTGCATTTTCGTATGGTGTAAACTTAACCGGAATAGCCGAGTTAAATGTGCCAAATTTTGTGGTAGCGGGGATGGCCGGTGCGTTGAGCGGCATTATGCATGCGCCGTTGACGGGCATATTTTTGATTGCTGAAGTGACCGGAGGTTATACGTTAATGGTTCCATTGATGTTGGTTTGTTCCATTTCTTATTTGATTAATCGAGCCGTGCTAAAGCATTCCATTTACACCAAGGTATTGGCCGAGTCTGGCGATCTGATTTCTTATGAAGATAAGGATCGATCCGTGTTAAGTATGATGCGGATTAAATATGTATTGGAAACTAATTTTGTGATCTTACGCCCTGACGAAACACCAAAAGGTCGACAAACAGACATCATCCATAGTAAACGCAATATCTTTCCCGTGGTTGATTATGAGGGCAAATTTATGGGACTTCTTTATAGTGAGTTTCTATTTTCAGTCTTATTGGGCGAAGTGGATGGGGGAGATACCACCTTTGAGAAATTAGCGCAGAAGCCAAATGATACCGTTGGGATCAACGAAAACATGGAAATCGTGATGGCTAAAATGAATAAGGACGATACGTGGATACTTCCGGTTTTAGGGGACGAAAATAAATATATGGGCTTTGTTTCCAAATCGAGTGTATTCAATAAATATCGCGCATTACTGATCCGTCAGGGGCACTATTTGGAATAAATCAATTAGACAGTTAGGACCCGAATAAAGCGTGTAAGGATGAACTTCCTTGGATTACCTTTAAACCCAAGGAAGAACAGTGAATTTTTTAAGCGCGCAAAGCCATTATCTTCGTGACATATTTCCCGATGATATCAAACTCCAAGTTGACTGTGCTCCCCACTTCAACCTGCTGCAAGTTGGTATGCTCTAACGTATATGGAATGATGGCAACGGAGAACTGATCGTCTTTAGAATCGACTACTGTCAAGCTGATACCATTTACGGTAATGGATCCTTTTTCTACGGTGATATTTTGTTTGAAAACATCATATTGAAAGGTGAAAATAAAACTACCATTTTCATCTTTCTTTTGGATACAACGCGCAGTCTGATCTACATGTCCCTGAACGATATGTCCATCAAATCTTCCGCCTGCCAAAGTACAGCGTTCCAGATTGATCAGATCGCCCACCTTTAACTGAGCCAGATTTGTCTTCTGTAGGGTTTCGTCAATTGCTGTCACTTTATGGAGATCATTGTTTAATCCTACTACAGTAAGACAAACGCCATTATGACTAACGCTTTGGTCTATTTTAAGTTCATTGGAAATAGCAGAACTGACGTAAAAATGGATATTACTTTTCTCCTGTTCGATATTTTCTATTTTTCCTAAGGTTTCTATGATTCCAGTAAACATGTTATTTTATTTTTGATTGTTTCCAAAGTTACTAAATAAAAAAATGAAATATGATTGTTAAGGTCGCACAAATACTGTCGCGATAAGTCAGGCGTATGCTAGTTGAAACTGGACTTGATGTTCAAACTAGCAGGATCGTTATAGCGATTGTTAAAAGGATCTTTAAAAAGGGCAATCCATCATTTCGGACCCTGTTTATGCATCCAATTGAACCTGTAAAGAATAAGAGTGCTTGATAAAACGAAGCAAAGGAGTGCTCCCTTATTACATAGTAAATTTAAATAATGCACGAGTTAAATACTGTGGTTGGGAGGCGCTGAGCGAAGCTACCAAAAAAAAAGCTTGTTGAAAAATGCAAAAAGATTGTAGTGTACATTGTACACTTACTATTCCTTTTGTGATTGCTATGCTAAAACAAATTTATGGGAGTTGAAAAAAAATATAACAAAATTTTTGTTTATATCATTTGAAGCACTATCTTTGTCCTAGGTTTAGGTTGATTGCCTCTTACAAAGAGGTATTTATAAAAGCTTAGCAGGTCGCCCGACCGAATGCTAAGCTTTTTTTTGTTTCTAGTTTTTTAAAATTATTGCTTTCTTAGTTTACTGATAAACAGTTGTTTGTATTTTTTAAACCGTTCCAACGTTGGACGGGAAGTATTGCCTGAAGGTGGTTAACCTTAGGGGGGATGCTGTGTGAATAGCCTATTGGTCTATCTAGGGGTCGGATGCGGGAAATTGAAGGGAGTTAATTATCCTTTGAAGGCATACCATACAGATAGCATAAGAACACTGAGGTATTCAAATTTTTTAGATTTGAACCTTTCTTTTAATGCGTATAATGCCTTAGACCTTGCATAATAGACGGTCGATGCGGTTGTGTTTAATGTTTCACAAATTTCTTCGGTATTCAAGCCGTCCAAAAAGCTGAGCTTGAAGATCTGAGCCTGCTGTCTGGGGAGCAAATTTATTTCAGCAAGCAGCAATTCGGTGAGTTCTGTCCGGAATATTTTCTTGAGTACATCGTCTTCCGGAACCGACATATGCTGAAGAATATCGAGCTCCTCTTTCCGTATTTTGAATTGCGTCGTTCTTTGCATATCGATACAGGCATTTTTAGTAGCGATAAAAAGAAAGGCTTTCAGGCTTTCATAATTCTCTACCTTTTGTCGATTATTCCATAACTTAACAAAAACATCGGAGACAATTTCTTCGGCGTCGGTTTTGTTGCGGAGGTAGGAAAAGGCAAAATAGCGTAACGAATGACCAAAATGATCCATAAAAAAGCATAAAGCCATTTCATCACCTTCTTTTAGTGTATTGATGTATGATTCTATTTGCCGCATACTTGGTTATTGATCCTTTTACGTTGGACTTGGGAATATGTTGTACTCCTCTATGGTCGATACGTCATTCAATAGGTACATTCACATTAGACTCCAGCTGTGGATTGCTGTGCTAAATTACATAAAAAACTTGGGTTGTCATGATTCAATCCGGACAACCCAAGTTTTTTAAGATAAAAAAATGAAGAAAGAAATCGATTTATTTTTTAATCATCTTATTCGCTACAATTTCCCATTCCTGAATATGGGCAGGTCGGTGTTCATGCTGAACAATTTCATCAAAATGTCGCAGCATTTGTGGGTATTGTGCAGCTAAATCATTTTCTTCCCAAGGGTCTGTCGTTAAATCAAACAATTGCCATTTTGCTTTGGGGTTTTTCTTCAGATCGAGTTTGACGGCCTTCCAACGTCCTTCGCGTATGGCGAGCTGGCCGCCCTTTTCTGGATATTCGAAATAGAGGTATTGATGTTTCTGTTGATTCTTCTGACCCAGCCAGGTTGGAAGGAGGGAGAGCCCATTGCTGTGTCCGGGGCTTTGTTGAACCAGCTGTGCGAAGGTTGCCATGAGGTCATATTGGGCCGAGATAAGGTCCGTTTCAGCATTGGCTTTGATATGGTTTGGCCACCTGACAATTAACGGAACTTTGATACCACCTTCAAAAACATCCATTTTTAATCCCCTAAGCGAATCGACACTGCGGAAAAAGCGATAATCTATGCCCCCATTAAAACCAGTTCCGTTGTCACTGGAAAACAGAATAATGGTATTGTCATCTATTCCCAATGATTTGATATGTTTCATAATCGTACCGACTTGGTCATCCAGATAGGTGATCATACCCGCATAGGTCGCTCTTGGATAGGGGGTAGCGGTATAGCCGTCCTGTCCGTAATACGGTTTGTCCTGGAAGAGGTCCTTATATTTATCCACATATTCCTGGGGAACTTGTAGTGATAAGTGCGGCAAAGTATAAGGAAGGTATAAGAAAAAAGGTTTACTTCGGTTTTTGTCGATAAAAGCCAGCGCTTTCGCTGTCATTAGTTCAGGTGCATATTCCTTACCGTCAAACTGCTTGAAGTCCTCTGCCGTGGCCTTACTGGAATCTAAAGGAGTATGTACAAATTTTTCCTTGTTTTGAAGGGGATATTTTGTTTCATTTTCCCAAAGATGAGTTGGGTAGTAATTGTGGGCCTGTTTTTGGTCCAGGTAGCCAAAAAAATAATCAAATCCCTGTTTGTTGGGGCTTCCGGTGGAATTATTCATCCCAAGTCCCCACTTTCCAATGGCTGCGGTCTGATAGCCGGCTTTTTTAAATAGGTGAGCCATGGTATACGTTCCTTCAGGAAGTGGCATCTGGCCAGCTTCGAGACTATCTGCAAAACCGCCCAATTCATAATTTCCGCGAATATAGGATTGGCCACCATGCTTGCCCGTCAATAACATGCAGCGGGCGGGGGCACAGACAGGCGTACTTGTATAGTGGTTTATAAAACGTAGACCTTCACGTGCCAGCTGTTGGATATGGGGTGTTTTGATCAATCGCTGTCCATAGGGCTCCGTTTCGGCATAACCTAAATCGTCCGCATAAAAAAATATAATATTGGGCAATTTTTGTTGCTTTTTCTTTTGTTGTGCAAAAAGAGTCCCCCATCCGAGGAGGATGAGGGCGAGTCCAGCTTTTATTTTCATTTTTTACGTTCTCCTTCCAATAACTGCTTGAGTTCAGCGACCTTTTCTGGATATTTTGAAGCCACATTATTCTTTTCGCCGATATCATTTTTGAGATCGTATAACTGATCTTCCGGAAGACTTCCTGTTTCAGTATCAGTTAGTTTCATGTAGGGGGCACCTTTGCTGGGTGCAATATATTTCCATTCGTCCTTTACGATAGCCAGTGTCTGCGCATGCTGTACCATACTGCTACGTCCCTTATTATCTTGACCGGTTAAGGTTTTCAAGAGTGGGGCGCTGTCTTTTGCTTCATCTGCTTTTAGTGGAACATCCAATAATTGGGCACTTGTTGCCAACAGATCTATTTGGCTGATCAAAGCATTGGAAACTTTTCCCTGTGCAACACCTTTGCCGCTCACGATAAAGGGCACGCGCGTTCCGCCTTCGAAGATGCTATATTTGCCACCGCGTAGTGGGCCTGCGGGTAGATGGCCATTTTGTTGGGCCACAGCTCCATCCATATAGCCGTCGTCGAGAACGGGCCCGTTGTCGCTACTGAAAATTATAATCGCGTTTTTGTCAAGTCCCAAGAGCTGCAACTGCTGTTGAATTTGTCCGACGGTCCAATCCAATTGCAGAATAGCATCGCCGCGGTAGCCGAGTTTGCTTTTCCCTTTAAATTGTGTTGCGGGCATACGTGGGACATGTGGTTCTGTCAAGCAGAAATAGAGAAAGAACGGTTTGTTTTGATGTTGGGAAATAAAGTCCTGGGCTTTGTGGAGAAATGTTGTGGAAACTTCTTCATCCACCCACCTGGCACGTGTTCCGCCGCTCATGTAGCCGATTCTTCCGATACCGTTGACGATAGTCTGATTGTGGCCCTGACCCGGTGAAGAATGCATTTTGAGCAGTTCGGGGTGTTCTTTGCCCGTAGGGTCGTTCCCAATTTTCTTTTCATAGTCCACCAGAATTGGATCATTGGCTTCAGCAGCCACAACTTGATCATTTTCAAGAAACACTATTGGGACGCGATCTGCTGTTGCAGGAAAAATGAATGAATAGTCAAAGCCTACATCATTAGGCCCGGGTTTAATGGGGGCATTCCAGTCTTTTTGGACCTAATTTCCGAGTCCCATATGCCATTTTCCAACAATGGCAGTAGCATAGCCGGCATGTTTAAATACCTTGGGTAATGTAATTTTATCCGTAGGAACGATTAGTTTGGCATCGCCGGGCAGAATGCCTGTCCCTTCCTGGCGCCATGGATACGTCCCGGTCATCAATGCAAAACGGGAAGGGGTGCAAGTTGCCGATGTACTATGTGCATTGGTAAATCGGACGCCGTTCCGGGCGAGCTTATCCAGGTTGGGTGTCTCGATTTGTTTGGCACCATAGCTACTTAAATCACCGAAACCAAGATCATCCGCATAAATATAGATGACATTCGGTTTACTTGCCTTTTGGGCAAAACTAACGGTGGGTAGCGTAACAAAAAGGCTCGCGGAGAGTAATAACGCTAGAGATAGTGGCTTCTTCATATACGTTGAATTTTGTTTAAAGGGTATCGTTTGACAATTGACGATACCCAAGGTACTATTTTAAATTTGGATTGATATTAATTTCATTCTGTGGAATTGGCCAATGTTCATCTTGGCCAGCTCGGAAGGCCTTACTGGTTACGTACCATCGGCTATAAGGATCTTTGTTTCCACCTGCTTTTATGCGGAGATTTTTCGCACCTGGGAATGATGCCCCATAGAAATCGCCCTTTAGTACATCTTTTGCGATACCCCAACGTAATAAATCCCAATAACGGAGTCCTTCCAGTGCAAGTTCGACACGTCTTTCGTTACGTAAGGTCGAACGCAACGCGGTACTGCTTTGGACGTTAATGGCTGGCATATTAACGCTGCTTCTTTTTCTGACAGCGTTGATGGTTTTGTCCAATAGCTCACTTGTGATGGGATCGCCATTTTCGAGTTTGGCTTCAAGGTAACTCAGGAGGACTTCGGCGTAGCGTATAATAGGAACATCGGCTCCAGAGTTTTGTAAGTTTCCACTAAAGCCTTCGTCGTTGAACTTGCGCAATCCGTAGCCCGTGCGTGTTGCCTGTTTTGTTGTTGTCAATTGATCGATAGACAATGTGGAATCTGGATGTGAGGTGTATTTTAAATTTTTAAAGCGGTCTCCATTTGTTATCACCGTGAAGGCTAACGCGGATCCCGGTTTTTGCTGATGTCTTGCGCATTATATCGCGCATCATCGTACGAAAATGCCGTTCCATCGGTGAAACCATAGCTTTCTACAAGGCTACCAAGCGGGCAATGGAGATGCCAACCCCCGGCGACTGCGGGAAAATTGTGTTGGAACATACCGTTTCCAGCGAGATCAACAAGATACTGCGTGGCAAAAATAATCTCTTTGCTCGTTTCGTTGGTTCCATTAAATAAGCCTGAATAGTTGGGATCAATGCTATTTTCATTGGCATTGATGATCTGCTCATAACTTTTGATAGCATCGGCGTAAGATTTTTCGGCCAGTTGGATGCGTCCCAGGAAAGCGAGGGCTGCCTGTTTGCTTGCACGGCCCCGTTCTGCGGTCGTCAATTTGCCGTAGCTCGGTAGGTCGTTTGCCGCTTCCTGTAATTCACGTTCAACAAAAGTAACCAATTCCTGTTTTTTTGCTTTGGATACCTGATTCGCCTCATTGGGTGTTAAGGTTTTGGTCACCAAGGGAGCGTCACCCCAATACTGGGATAGGTAGAAATATTGGCAAGCACGAATAAACCGCGCTTCTGCCTTGAAACGAGCGAGTAGTTCAGCTGAAATAGGGGCCTTATCAATATTTTCAAGAAAAAAATTAGCACGGGCAATTCTTTTGTAGGAAAGTGTCCAGTAATTTCCAAGAACACTATTATTGTTCGTTAGTGTACCATCGGATAGTTTATTGAAAACCGAATTATCACCACGTCTATCGTAGGCATTATCCGAAGCAAACTCCAGGTAAAGCAGGCCATTATAGGACCACCAATCTGTAGGGCTGAATTCGGCGAGGGAGTTCATTTGGATTTCACCTTTATATAGACCGGTCAAGGCCAATTTTGCATTGGTTTCATTTGTCCAAAAGGTTTCGTTGGCAAATTTATCCAATGGATTGGTTTCCAGTTGCTTTTTGCAACTGATGCTCAGGCTTGATGCAAAAAGAATGCATAAGGCCAATTTTATAGGTTTGTATGTAATGTGTATCATGGTGTTTTATCGATCGGTTAGAAACTTAGGTTAACCCCAAATGTAAAATTGCGCATAATAGGGTAGTAGGCACCGCTTGAATTGATTTCGGGATCCCAGCCTTTTCTATAGTTGCTTTTGGTAAATAGGTTTTCGGCATTTGCGTAAACCCTTAAACCCGACAATTTCCATTTGGTAAGGATGTGCTTAGGGATGGTATAGCCCAATTGGATGTTCTTGAGTCGTAGGTAGCTCGCATCCAGTAACCAATAGTCTGATAGCAGGGTATTGGGTGTGCCGGTATTCGGCAATTGTTCAATTCTTGGATAAATGGCATTTCTATCGGGATTGGCGGCTGTCCATCTGCCGTCAGCTTGCCAGCGTTGGATATTGCCGTTTTGTGTCAACGCAAATCCAGCATAATTGTCCAATAAGCCTTTAACACCGCTTACACCTTGAAGAAGTATTCCTAAGTCAAACCCTTTGTAGCTCATCCCGATATTCATCCCGTAGGTGTATTTGGGGATACGTGATCCAATCACAGTTCGGTCGTACGTAGCGTCTACTTTTCCATCAGGGACACCGTCGGGGCCACTGATGTCCTTGTATCGGATATCGCCTGGTTGCGGTTTTGGGTTGATGCTGGTTTGATTGGCATAGCTTGCGATATCAGCAGCATCGATAAATAAGCCATCGGCCTGGTAGCCGTAGTAGGATTGGATGGGGTAACCGATAAATAGGGTTGAACCATTTCCCACTAAGCCATTAGGTTGATTGATATTGCCGACACCCAAATCGACGACCCTATTTTTGACCGTAGAGAAGTTTAGATTTACATTGTAAGAAAAATCATTTAATTTTTTTTGATGCCCTAACGTAAATTCCCATCCTGTGTTTCGTAGTTTTCCAGAATTTTGTAGGCCGACGTCAAAACCTAGCACATTCGAAACACTAGAATCTGGGCTCACCAAAATATCGTAAGTATATCGGTTATAATAGGTGCTACTGAATGTCAATAAATTTTTAAATAAAGCCACTTCCATGCCCGCATCTGCCGTTCGGGTCGATTCCCAGCGTAGGGTAGGGTCAACAATGGTGGTTCGAGCTAAGCCTGGAGATATTGCATTACCAAAGGGGTAGTTATATCCGGTATTTAAAATATTTTGATACGGGTAATTTCCGATATTTTGGTTTCCAAGTACCCCATAAGATCCTTTGATTTTCAATTCGTCGATCCAACTATAATGGTCCTTTATAAACGATTCTTCACTCAGCAACCAACCTATTGCAATCGAAGGGAAGGTAGCATATTTTTTATCGGTTGGAAAACGGGATGACCCATCGTATCGAACAACACCCTCGACAAGGTATTTCTTGGCATAATTATATTGTACGCGTGCAAATAATGATTCTAATGCCCACTCTGAGGCTGTCCCAGCGTTCTGTTGCCCATCTGGTGAACCTACATTTAACTCGGTAAGATCATTGCTGGGAAAATTCTGGCGGTAAGCGCTTAAACCTTCGCTGTAGCCTTTTTCGAAAGAATAACCACCTAATATTTTCAGGTTATGCGACCCGAAAGTCTTCGTGTAGTCTGCTAAAGCTTGAAAAGTTTTGTAAGTGTCGTAGGGCGCACTTTGGTTCAGATTTGAGGGGCCCAGAATTATGGAATTGTTGATCCGTTGCGAAGCTCTGAAAAGTTTTGTACGGCCATTCGTCTGCGTATACCCGCCAATAGCGGATAAGGTCAGATCTGAAATCGGTTTCCAATCGAGCCTTGCGTTTCCCGAGATATTGGATACTTTTTCTTTGTAGAAGGATTCGCTCTCCAGGAAAGATACGGGTGTCCATTTCAGGTTATTTCCTGCGCCCCAGTCACCGTTGCTCAACCGAATAGGGTATATGGCGGGATAGCGAATCACCTGAGAAATGATATCCGTCATGCGGGAGAAGTCGAGCGTTGCCGGTGCTGCCGGTTCGTCTGTTTCGGTCTGAATTGCTGCTACCCGCGTCGTTAATTTGAGCTTGTCATTGAGGTTTGATATGAGATTGAGGCGGACATTGTATTTGTCAAAATTGTTTTTGATGACAATACCTTTTTGATTCAAAAAACCAGCAGATAAGGTGTATTGTATTTTATCTGTGGTATTGGATATATTTAAATTGTGGCCTGTTTGTGTTGCTTGCGACTTAAATGAGCTTGCCATATAATTGGCATTGGGATAATTGTCAGGATCTGAGCCATCCTTAAATTTTTGGATTTCTTCGGCCGTATAACCACCGCCACCACTTGTGGTTTCGTTGAGTAAGGAAGCGTACTCCCAAGAGTTGACAAATTCGGGGAATGCTGTTGGCTTTTGGATCCCATAATAACCATTGTAATTGACCGTTAATTTTCCGCCAGCTGCGCCTGTTTTTGTTGTTACCAGAATAACGCCGTTTGCGGCTCTAGCTCCATATATGGCTGCTGAGGAGGCGTCTTTCAATACCGATATCGAGGCAACATCATTTGGGTCAATATCATTAAAGGAATTGGTGGGGATACCATCAACTAAAATAAGTGCGTCGGTACTGGCGCCGAATGATCCCACACCACGAATCTGTATCGTATTGTTTGCTGCCCCGGGTTGGCCAGATCGCTGTATGACGGTCACGCCCGGCATTTGACCTGTGAGGGCCTGAGCAAGCTGGGGAACGGAGCGTTTGGCGAGTTGTTTCCCATCAACTTGGGAAACCGAACCGATTAGTTCTTTCTTTTTTGTCGTACCGTAGCCTACGACGACGACTTCCTCCAATGCGTCTATATGCTGGCTAAGTTCAATATTGAGGTAGGGCTGGTTGGCCAACGGGATTTCCTTGGTTTGGTAGCCGATCATTTTAATGACAAGTACGGCGTTATTATTTGCTTCAATCTGAAAGTTACCACTTGCATCTGTAGTAGTTGCTTTTGTCGAACCTTTTATCATAATTGTTGCACCTTGGAGCGCGGTTCCTTTGCTATCGTGAACATTTCCCTTGATGGTGTGGTTTTGTTGCACTAAGACGTAATTGCTTGGAAGGTCATACGTTAGGTGGTTTGTTTTTAACTTCGTTACGACAAGCATATTATCCTGAAAACTCCAATCCACAGGTTGGCCTTTTAAAAGGATCGGTACAGCTTTTTCTAAAGGCATATTGCGAACCTGCGCCTCAATTTTTAGTTCAGCAAGTTCTTTACCATTCAATAGAAAGGGGACGCCACTCTGTTTTTGGATGGTACGTAGTACCTGCACCAATGACATTTTTTTGGCGTTAATCGTGATTGATTGTGCGTAGCTGGCTGCAGACAGCTTAACAACACATGCAAGAGTAAAAAATGCGCTCAGCTTCCTTTTGGTCTTCCATTGCTTGGGAATGTTCACAGCAATTCGATTTCTATGAACAAGAAATTTAAAATTCATAAATTTGTTGAATTAGGGATATAATCTATTGTTAAACTGATTGGGTAAATCGGTCAAAAATGGAGATCGCTATTATGGCCGATTAATGTTCGTAGCATTGGTCGGCTTTTTTTAGTATCTCGTTTTGTCTCCTTAGGTTGGTTTTCTCATAATTGTTGTTTTTGGGTTATTTCATGGATAATTGGTTAGTTTGAAACAAAGAGTTTACGGATGCCATTTTCTTGAATCAATTCAAATTTAATATGGCTACGTTCCAAAATTTTTAGGACTGCCGATAGACTTTTCGTACGTTGAATTTCGCCATATAATAGTGTTTCTTTTATCGGTTGCGTGTAGATGATTTGCAGGTCATACCATTGACCGATCAATTGTAGGGCAGTATGAAGGTCCGTTTCATTAAAATAGAATTTATTGTCGAGCCATGCGATGTAGTTAGCGGGATCGACCACTTTTTTGGATAGTTGACCCGAAGCTAAGAGCGCTTGTTGGTTGGGTGTGAGCTGTAACGTTTGCCCTTGCGCGGATAGATTGATGCTTCCCTCCACAAGCGTTGTACTACTCTGGGATTTCGAATAGGTGTTTACGTTGAATTCGGTACCGGTGACTTCGATGAGCTGTCCATTGGAAACGACCTGAAATGGAACCTTTTTATTTTTTGCAATTTTGAAATAGGCTTCACCGTCAACTTCAACAACACGTTTGTTTTTTGCAAAATGAAGCGGGTATTTGAGTGTTGTTTTCGCATTGAGTGTAATTTCCGAGCCATCTTCCAATTGGAGTTTCAGCATTGTGCCGGCGGGGGTATTAACTGTGGCCATCAGATCTTCTTTTAAAGATTCGTTTTGTAGAACAGTACCGTCTTCGTAGGTCAATTTATCCCCTGAAACCAGGGCTCCTTTCTGACTCGATACCTGAAGTACTTTGCCATTCGAAAGTCGTATTTCAGCGTTGTTGTTCTGTGCTTCTACATCATTTAAGACCATTCGATAGCTGATCGGTGTAGCCTGTTTTTTTACCACTATGAAATACATCAGACCACCTAAAATTAGGCTTATTAAAGCTGCAGCGTAGGGTAGCAAACGCTTTAGGTTTCTTATAGGAGATGGTTTAATGGCGGAGGTTCGAATGGTTTCTAGGGTCTTTGTCTTTAACCTTTCGTTCCAATTCATCGTATCTGAGGCCTGGAGTAGGCTCCATTGATTTAAATCGTTGATAAAATCATCGCGATCTAAAAGGTCTTCAAAAAAAATACGGTGTTCTGCTGATTCGTCCAACCATAGCTTTAAATCGGTCTTTTCATCCGACGTTAAGTTGTCGCCGATGTACTTTATGATTAGTTGTTTGATATCATCAGTCAATCTCATGGTGTATAATTTTAGATAGATACGTAACAGGAAGGATAAACCTTAGTAAAAAAATGAAAAAATATTCAGGTGTAGCATGCCGATAAACATTAAGCTCCATCCGTCCAATATCGTCAGGACCACGTCCAATAGTGCTTTGGCATTTATCTTTCAAGGATTAATTTGCATCTTTAAAAAGATTCTTGTCGTTTAAAGGTTACGCGGGTTTAGCAGTTATGCTATGTGAGAAGTCAGCCTTGAATTCGGTTTTGGAATTGAGGCGCTCGGAAGGGGCCTGGTCGAAATTTATTAAGGGAAAATAGGAGGGGACGAGAAGTTCAGGCCTATTCGCGGTTTTGTTTATTTTAAAATATTGTGCCGATGAAAAGAAAGCTAAGTTTTATTTTTCTGCGAATTATAGGGTTTAGTGTATCGACGACCTTTGTCCTTACAGCCATACTTCAGGCAAATAATGAGGCTGCAAAAAGAGCACGTTGCTACATGCCCTTTTTTACAGAATCGTTGCTTTCATTCGTAGCACTCTGTATTGCGATTGGTACGATATCTATTTTTCTAAATTTAAATAAGCAATTCAGAAGCAGTAGGCTTGCACGGGCACTTTCCTTTGTTTTATTGCCCGCTGCTATTAGCCTATTGTTTTCGTCCTTTCTGATCCAAACTGGTGGAGCATCCAATATATTTGAAATGCTCCACATGGCTGCAACCATAGTTCCGGTTTGGGGGCTGATCTTATGGCAATATAATAGATTTAGTCGTTGGCTGGCTATTACGACTTACCAACATTAATTATGATGACAGCCATTAAAATCAGGAGTATGCCAAACCATTGGAACCCTGAAACAACTTCCTGCAGAACCAACATGGCAGATAAGGTTGAAACGGGGATTTCCAGACTTGAAATAATATTTCCCATCGCTATTCCAGTTTTCGGGATTCCCTTTGTAAATAGTAAGGGTGGAAGAATCGTTCCAAAAATGGCAATCAATAATCCCCAGGGTAATGCGTTAGGTTGTATATACCGAATAATATCCATGTTCCAAAATGCTACGATGAGCAGCAGTCCGCCTAAAACCAAGAATTGGCTTCGTACCGAACTCGGTAACTCTTTCTCCACTGTGCTTGAAGCATAAATTGCCAGCGCATAACTTATTCCCGCTCCGAAACCCAGTATTATTCCTCTGTAATCAAGCGCATTATTGTTTTGGAATAAATTGGTTGCTAAGGTCGTGCCGAGCAAAACAATAATCACTCCTGCTAGTTTACCTTTTGATGGGAGCTTTTTCAGTAGCACTGCTTCTGCCACTAAACTTATCCAAATAGACTGCATCAGCAGGATAATCCCAACGGATACGGGAATATATTGGATGGAGAGATAGTAAAGTGTTGTTGTTAGACCAAGGGAAATGCCCCAGACCATCAGTTTAATTTTTGATGAAAATTTGATGATGTTATGTTCTTTTGTGTGACGTTTTGACAACAGATTAAAGGCCAGCAAAAAGAGAAAACCAAACATAAACTGCAGAAAAGTCAACAGACTTGTGTGTATCCCTAAGTGGTTTGCATATTTCACAATTGTTGCGAGTAGTCCATAGCTGCAAGCGCCTGCAGCAACATAGAGTGTCGATCTATAATCCTTCATGTTGAAAGTAGTTTTGAAATAAAGCCAACTGTTGTGATAGTGATTTGCTCCAATAAGCAGTATCGTGTCCGCCTTTTGATTCGATGTAAAGATGCTCGATGTTTTTGTTGGTCAGATGCTTGTGGAATGTACGGTTCATTTCCAGCATTTGCAGGTCTTCAGTTCCACAATCGAGGATATAGCGTTGTTTATTGTGCTTCATTTTATCTTCGTTGCTGTAGATGCGGTCTACATCGTTCAGATTTTTGAAATCGCCCAATACCTTGTCTACCTGATATTGCTGGTAGGCCTGTCCGAAGCGGTCAAAATCAAGTGCGCCGCATGAACTTCCGACGATCGAAAATGTTTGTGGGTAGGCTATGCCGATGTGCAATGCTCCGTAGCCACCCATGCTCCAGCCCAGTATTCCGCGCGCATTTCGGTTTTGTTGCGTCGGGTAGTGATGATCGATGTAATTGACTAGCTCATTTCCGATAAAGGTGCTGTACTGTGAATGTGGATCGATGGGGCTATCTACGTACCAAGAATTGAAATCTCCATCTGGTAGCACGTAAATAGTCTGAAAAGTTTTTGCTTTTTGGATTAAGTCGGGAATGTCTTCTTGCACTGTACGGGTGGGGGTGCCGCTATAACCATGGAGAATATAAACTGTTTTATAATTGATCCCGTCTTTCATGTCGGGCGTAATTATAATGGTTTCAATGTTTTTGTCCATTTTGGCACTATGGATTTTTGTCTTAACGACTTTTTGTGCCGCCAGTGGTAGGCTAAGGGCAGAAAATAGGAGGGTGTATACTGTTTTCATAGCTTAAAATTTTATCTTTATAAGGCAAAATTCAAGAGTATAATCTTTAAAAACGTATACAGATGTTGATGGAATTATTCTTTTAATTCCTTACGGATGCGGCTTAATTGCGTGGGAGTTACACCAAGATAGGAGGCGATATGATGCTGTTTGAGGCATTTGAAAAGCACTTGGTTCTGATGAAGTTCAAGGTAACGTTCCTTCGCAGATTCCCATTTCAGCTCGATTTCAAGTGGTTCTTTTTTGACCACCCAATTCTTTTCCAGGTAGGCTATCTGAAAGAGTGCTAAATCATGCTTTGTCCGGACAAGCTCACGGAAAGCCTTGGCAGAATACTGAATCAACTCAACATCTTCGAGTGCAACGATGTTGAACGCGCTCGGTGTTTCTGTGATGATGGCGGCGGTGGAAGCACAAAAGCTATTTTCTTCAAAAAACATTTTATAGATGGTATTACCATCAGCGTCTAATTTATAATAGCCTAATAATCCTTTGCAGATAAAATAATAGTACTTGGCATATTCTCCAGCACGTAGAATATGTTCATTTTTTTTGAACTGCTTCACCTGAAAGATAGTTTTCAAAATGTCTGTTGTTTCTGCACTGAGCGCAGCATAAGTATTCATTTCGAAGAGTAGTTTTTCTATCATCTGGGGCAATTGTTTTTGTACATGCTGGTCTGTCTTATTAACAAAGTTAGTGAAATGACAGCTGCAATAGTGTCTTTACGGACTGTAACTTGGAAATTAATGATTTTTACACTAGTCTTTGATGTAATACTCTGTTCCATTTAAGCCGACATAGATTTCCTTATCGAGGTCACCGCGATAGCCAATAAATAGCGGATACTGCTGTTCACGTAGTGGATTATTATAAAGTTCCTCGATATTCGCATACTTTGCTTTAACAACGATCTGATTGGTTTCGCTATTTTTTATTCCCTTCAGTAAAGTGTGTTCACTGGTAAAATCTATGTAGGGTATTTCTTTTCGTTTGGGCTGAAAAACCAATTTAACACCTTCTTCAATCAACTCCTTGTTTTTTGTTCGAAATTCCTGAATGGATTGCTCGTCCGGAAATAGTTGTTTTCCGTTCCGGTTGTCTCTGATGTGTTGAAAGAGTGTGTTTTGATCTATGTTGTCGCTATAATAAACAGTTGAATTTTTGTACAGATAAATGGTTGTTTCACCTGTTTTAAAATCGGTTGGATTGTATTTATATACTCGTGTACCCTTTTTATCGATGCGGTATCGCTCACCATTGAATAGAACCCAGGCATAGTCTGCTGTTCCATATTTAATGATCTCGGCATTATTCACATGGAAAAGTTGGAAATTGTAATCAGCCTCGAATAATTCTGCCTTTTCAAAAAGCGCTTTTATCTTAATGTTTAGCGATTTGTCAGAGTAGCCATATAAGCTGTTCTGCATTAGTGTCGGAATTAAATCAGGATACGCCAAATCTGTTGAGGCTAATTTATCTTGGGCATGAGCAGGAATACATAAAAAGGTTAGAAGAAGTAAAACAAAATTTTTCATCCGTTGTGCTATTTAATGTGCCTAACAAAGCTATTAAATTAGCTCTGTAAAAAAATCAATGGAAATAGTGATTTTTAATATTGCTGAGCCCCGAAAGGATCGAACCCGGCCGAACTTTTTTTCGGATCCTAATAGCTTTAAAACAAAAAAAGCTAATCTTGCGATTAGCTTTTCTTTTGTGATCCCGCTGGGATTCGAACCCAGGACCCATACATTAAAAGTGTATTGCTCTACCAGCTGAGCTACGGAATCTTACTTCTTTGTTTTTGAACTACCGTTCCTTGTTTGAAGTGATGCAAAGATAGGGTTAATCCCTATTCCACGCAAGTATTTGTGCCATAAAAATGCGCTACAGCTGTTTAGGGCTTCATTTTTAGTGGTTTATTTTTTCTTTTAGGAGAGGAATTCTCGATCTTCATCCGATAATTGAGGCTTTTTGTGATCGTTTTCTTCTTCCGATTCGTCTATTTCTTCCTCTTCATACGCCCGCTGTTTCTTTTTTCCGATTTTCAATAGAGATACAAATACAATTCCCGCAATAAAAAAGGCCAATAGTAGCTTCCATAGTGCCACTTGCGATTCCCCGATAAAATTGAGCTGCACCGATTGCGGGTTCTTGACACAGACAACCGTGATGATAACCGTAATTAAGATTAAAAAGATATTACGCATGTTACTGTAAGCTATATGTCGTTATTGTAGCAGCGAATATAGGGAATATCTGTTTTTAATCGATATCGATCTTTGCACGATTTAAGCGCAAAGAATTCAAAATAACCGAAACGGAACTAAAACTCATTGCGGCAGCTGCTATCATGGGTGACAAGAGAATTCCGAAAGATGGATATAGCAGGCCGGCTGCCAATGGAATACCGAGTATATTATAGACAAAAGCAAAACCCAGGTTTTCCTTAATGTTACGAAGCAATTTATGACTCAGTACTTTTGCTTTGGCAATTCCAGTAAGATCTCCTTTCAACAAAGTCAAAGAAGCACTTTGTATGGCAACGTCGGTACCCGTACCCATGGCAATGCCGATATCGGCTTGAGCAAGGGCAGGGGCATCATTGATACCATCACCGGCCATCGCTACCACATGGCCTTGTTGCTGTAATGTATGAATCTCTTGCAACTTATCTTTGGGCAAGGCATTGGCTTTGAAATGCTTGATGCCGACTTGATCCGCCACAGCCTTTGCCGTATGGACATTATCTCCAGTCAGCATGATTACATCGACTTGATGTTTTTGGAGGTATTGAATTGCCTGCTTCGATGAAGCCTTGATTTGATCTGAAATACTAAAATAGCCCAATAAGGTTTGATCTTTTGCGAGGAAAGACACCGTTTTTCCATTGAACTGAGCGGTTTCAGCCATCTGCTTCATATCGTGTGGAACTGCTATACCGATAGACTCCATCAACAATTGATTGCCAAGTGCTATACTGTTTCCGTTTATGTTTCCTTTGATTCCTTGTCCCGCTACGTTTTCGAAATCGGAAACTTTACTTTCTGTTTTACTATTTTCTTTTTTTGCTCTTTCAATAATAGCATGACCTAAAGGATGTGTGCTATTGGCATTTAAAGCGGCAGCCAAAGACAATATTTCGTCTTTGCTACTGGAGGAGTTTGGTTGAATATCATCGACGGTGGGTTTTCCTTCGGTGATGGTACCGGTTTTGTCTGTTAGTACCACATCGACCTGGTTCATTTTTTCCAGCGCACTTGCGTCTTTGATCAGGATACCATGTTTGGCCCCTTTTCCGACACCAACCATGACGGACATCGGTGTCGCGAGCCCCAAGGCACAGGGGCAGGCAACAATTAATACGGCAAGTGCATTGGCAAAGCCGAACGCCAAGGAAGCAGACGGAACCCAGAGCCACCAGGTAAGAAATGTCAAAATTGCAATGATTATGACAATCGGAACAAATACCTCGGATACTTTATCTGTTAACCGTTGAATGGGTGCCTTGCTTCTGCTGGCATCATTAACAAGTTGAATAATCTGAGCCAAGAGTGTGTCCGAACCAATACGCTCTGCTTTCATGAGGAAACTGCGGTCGCCATTGATGGTTCCTGAACTGACATGATCGCCTTCCTGCTTTTCTACTGGAATAGGTTCACCCGTCAGCATGGATTCATCGATGCTGCTGTTGCCATCCGTAATTTGTCCGTCGACTGGAATTTTATCACCGGGTTTTACTTTGAGTATATCACCAAGTTGAATTTGATCTATGCCTATTTTTTTATCGATTCCATTTTCCACGCGCGTAGCTTCGGAAGGACTCAGCTTGATCAGTTCTTTGATCGCTGAATTGGTTTTGGAATGTGCTTTAGCCTCCATCACCTGGCCTAACAATACCAGCGTTAGAATGACGGTAACGGACTCGAAGTAAAGCGCAATGTAGCCATGGTGATTTTTTAATTCGTCAGGAAAGATCTGCGGAAAAAATAGACCTACCAAACTATAGACAAACGCAGCTCCAGCACCAAGTGCAATCAGGCTAAACATATTAAGGCGCCAGGTTTTGAAAGATACCCAGCCACGTTGAAAAAAAGACCAACAGGTGTAAAAAACAACCGGTAAAGATAAAACCAGTTGTATCCATCCCGACCAGCTCGGCGGAATGATTTTACCGATCGGGTTGCCCGGAAGCATTTCACCCATGGAAAGTATAAATATGGGGACAGTAAATAGGATAGAGACCCATAATTTCATACGAAGATTACGATAGGTATGATCGTCGTCCGCATTATTACCATTGGCTATAGGCACAAGGTCCATACCACATATGGGGCAATTTCCGGGATGGTCTTGTACAATCTCAGGATGCATTGGGCAAGTATATTGAAGGTCTGTCTTTAATATGGGGATCTTTTCCAGGTTCATGCCGCATACGGGGCAGCTTCCTGGTGAGTCATAAAGCTTATCGCCTTCGCAATGCATGGGACAATAGTATTTATCTGCAGACGTACTATGATGTACTTTGTCGGGCGTAGCTAATGTTTGTGACTGATGCATTGTCGCATTTGACTGAGCGGAATGATTGTGTTGCTGTTCGCTATGGATAGGCGGAACTTCCATGGATTGATCGGAGGGAACTTCGGAAGTATGCTGATGTGCTTCGCCGATTTGATATGGCCCCAATTTGGATATTATTTCCTGTAATTGCTGTAACGGAATGTGTTTCTGGGATGTTATTGTGATGCTTGGTGGGTTTAAAGTCACCTCGGCATGAACCCCAGGTAACTCGTTCAATGCATGTTCGATTGTTGTTTTACATCCATCACAGGACATTCCTGAAAGTGTATAGCGGTGTTGCATAGCGTTGTCTTTGTTGCCTAAAGTTAAAAGTTATATCGAGGTGATTTTTACACTTTTACCGGGTTTTTTTGTAAAATTTCCCGTTGATAATATGCTTTCAATTTGCCCCCATTTTCTAGGTCGAGCCAGCTTTTTAGTCTTCGGGAGACGGAATGTGATGTGAAAAACATCGAAATCACGCTATGATAAACACAATCGAACTATGTTTTGTTTGCTTGGGGGTAGTTATGAGGGGTGGAATATCTCGTTGATTAAGCTAATAGCATCACTTGGGGATGTTTGATCAATGTATTGATGCTGACCTGCTCTTTCAGCAATGCTTCGTGAAAAGGTGCCGGGATCATCAGTTTAAATGTTTTTTTTGTGGTTTTGACCATGAATAGGGCGCCGTGAACGACCTGTTTATCATCTATGATCAACGTGTGCTGTTTTACCAATTGGCTTCCCAATTTTTCCTTTTCGATGAGCTGTATAAGTTGTTGCATTGTATCAGAATATTTAGCCAAAATTACCAAATACTTAGCATTTATTGTTTTTTTTTCTAATCGTCGCTCTTTGAAATTTATCCACTGCTTTCCACCTTTTATTATCTTTTTAATAGCTAATAATCGTTTTAGCAAAGAAGAGTTTTCAAAACTTAGCGCAATCGATTGCGTATTTGGTCTGCTAAAATGCTAAATATGAGCAGCATGTGTTTGCTAAAGTTTGTTTAACTTTTTTAGCTTTGTGCAACAAATATCCAATAAAACAATATTATGAGTGGTATAACTACACTAGGTCAATTTATCATTGAAAAACAGGCCGATTTTCCATATGCCAAAGGGGAACTTTCTAGACTCTTGCGCGATATTGGAATTGCGGCAAAAATTGTAAATAGAGAGGTAAATAAAGCGGGATTGGTTGATATTTTAGGCGATGTAGGACAGGTTAATGTGCAGGGCGAGGGACAAAAGAAACTGGATGTTTACGCTGATGAACAGTTTATCAAAGCACTTCAAAGTGGGGGCGAATGCTGTGTAGTTGCCTCAGAGGAGCATGAAAATCCAGTTTACATCCAGTCAGGGGTTTCCAAAAATGCCAAATATATTGTGTGTATTGACCCCCTGGATGGCTCAAGCAATATTGATGTCAACGTATCTGTGGGGACTATTTTTTCCATTTATCGACGAATTTCTGATACGGGTGTTTCTTGTAATAGCAATGATATTTTACAACATGGAACGAAACAGGTCGCTGCAGGTTATGTGATCTATGGTAGTTCAACCATGTTGGTGTATACAACCGGAAAGGGCGTAAACGGATTCACATTGGATCCATCGATCGGCGAGTTTTGTTTATCCCATCCCGACATGAAAATTCCGGCTTCGGGCCAAATTTATTCAATTAACGAGGGAAATTATTCCAAATTTCCAAACGGCGTCAAGCAATATATCAAATATTGCCAAATGGAAGACAGTGCAACGAAACGCCCCTATGCGTCACGGTATATCGGCTCAATGGTCGCCGATATTCACCGTAATCTCCTCAAAGGGGGCATCTTTCTTTATCCAACGACTTCTGCACACCCTAATGGGAAACTGAGATTGATGTATGAGTGCAATCCAATCGCTTTTATTATCGAGCAGGCCGGAGGTAAAGCTTCGAATGGATCTCAGCGTATACTAGCTATTGAGCCAAAAACTTTGCACCAACGATCAGCAGCTTTTTTGGGCAATACCGATATGGTGGAATTGCTGGAAGATTTTCTGAAAAAATACAGTGATTGATTCTGTAGTGATTCAATGACAGGTAAGATTCTTTAGACCATAAGAATTATTTATCTTTGTCCCCAGAAAATGGCTTCATTATTGCGAAGCCATTTCTTTTTCACGATTTGTAATATGTTACGATTTTTAGTTTTTATTTCATTTATTTCAGTAGTATTTTTTTCTTGTAAAGATAACCCTCCAACTTATGGCGATGTGCTGGCGAAGGAGTTTGAAAATAAGTCCTATAAGGATTTTGACACAGCTGCTTACGTAAAAGTCTTCCGTGACGTGTATGCTAAGGAAAAATCCCAATTGGTTAATCCGAGCTGGATGAAGGAATTATCGGATTCTACTGAAGGGATGACTTTAATTGCCGAACATCTCTTTGATGGTAGTATCGATACTATGATTACTTACTTCGAGCGAAGCGAAGAGCATGGTATTCGGACCAGTTATTTCCATACGGCTGCGATTAAGGAAACGTTGTTTTCGCTTCGAAAACTGAAGGGCAAAGATGTTGCCGAAGTTTATCCTTTATTGGCGAAGCTTGACTTATTGAGCACTGATGGACTCGTGGCTTATATCAGCAGTATCAAATATGGTGTGGTTAATCCCAAACGCCTTTATGGAAGGTATTTCGTTCCTCAAAAACGTATGAGCTATGGCAAAGTTGTCAACTTGTTGGACAGCGTGAAAATCGGAAACGTCTTGGCCGATATACAGCCTAAAAATCAATATTATACTAGATTTCAAGATTTGTTGGAAAATGGGAATCTAAACAGTGCACAACGAAGCCAGGTGTTAATGGTATTGGAAAAATTGCGCTGGATGGGGGATGCTTTTCCGGAGAAATATGTATTTGTGAACATACCTGAACAGCGTTTACATATCATGGAAGATGGGAAGACAAGCCAACTGATGAATGTGTGTGTGGGTGAAACAGACAATCCGGCATATACGCGGAAAGGTGAGAACCATGAGACGCCTGTGATGCAGGGGATGTTGGATGCCATGCAAGTTAATCCGGTATGGAATATTCCAAGCAGTATTGTTAAGAAAGAATTATTGGCAAGTGTTCGGAATAATCCAAACTATTTGGCGTCGCGCAATATGGTGGCTTATTACAAAGGTAAACAAGTGGATCCCACAACTGTCAATTGGAATTCGGATTCTGTGGAGAATTTTCGTTTCAAACAGAATCCCGGTTCAGATAATTCATTGGGGAATGTAAAGTTCCTGTTTGAGAATCCCTATTCTATTTATCTACATGATACGCCGGCAAAACAAATGTTTGGGCAAAGCAACCGGGCGGTCAGCCATGGTTGTGTGCGTGTAGAAAAACCTGTGGATTTGGCTTCTTATCTTGTCAATAATGAAAAACAGGCCGAAAAAATTGCGAAAGAAATTACGACAGATTCCATTTCAAAGTCTCGCTGGGTAACACTAAAACGGCAGATGCCAGTTTATATCACGTATTATACAACTTGGTTGGATGACGAAGGTAAAATTGTTACTTATCCGGATATATACGGGTATGACCCGCGTTTAAAGGAAGCGTTAAAGAAGTATTGGACAAATTGATGAGAAAGGCTTAACCAAATGCGTTAAGCCTTTTTTTTATAGCTAATATTCAGAGTTGTAGGCTAGGGCTATCCGGACAAAAGGATAGTCTTTGTTTACGTTGTTATGGTCTTGATAACGACCTTCCAATCTAAAGTAACCAGAGTAAAGGTTGACGCCAAAGTTCTTCCAGATACGCATTGAAGCACTCGTGGATGCCGTATGAAGAAAATGGTGGGATTTGTTACCACTGATTGTGACAAAATATCCACCACGATAATCTACACCAAATTTAAAGCGGTTCAATGTGCTCAATGTAGCCGAAGCCCTAACATCAGCTCCGGGTCCGTAATCGTATGTGCGGCTTTCACCAAAATGGAGGTAGGGATCGGGTACAGCGGCCAATACCACCGGACCACCACCAAGAATGGTTGTCAGCTTGGTACGGCTACCAATATTGAAGTTTGAAAAGACATTGTAATTGATGCTCTGGGATCCGTAATAAAAAGCTTCATTGCGCAGAAAGTCGAAATGTGCAGACACGATACCACGGTGGCGTCCTGTTAAATTGGAGAGAATACGGTTTCCATATAGCGAAGCATAGACATTGACCGCATTGACAATGGAACTATCATCTGATCCGAGTTCCAAATTGAGGAAGAAGTCATCAAAGGGTTTCTTTTTGTCTATATCATTGTTGGTGTAAATCAGTTTGATACGTGCATATACGTCATTCTTTCCTTTATTTAAGATGTCATGTTCTTTGGCATCAAACCGTCTTAGCCCCAATTCAACTTCGGTGTGCACTAAAGAACTGTCGATAACAGCTCCCTTGACCTTATCTCCCCAGCGCCCGTCGAGCAATCGGTTGAGTCCGTTTATCGGATTGATCAGCATGGCCAGTAGTTCTTTTTTATTACGTTGTCCTTTAGTTAGGCTTGGTCGTGAAAGAATATGATGCGATAGTCTATGGGTCATTTCACCTAAAATAGTACCCCCAAAGCTTGTGTTGATGATATCATTGATGGATGGGGGTTCGGTTTCACCTGCAGTTTCCCAGATATAGCTACCAGCTACGGTTGCAGCTGTTGATTGTAGAAAACTATAGTTGTTGGATCGGAAGGAATTGAAATAAAACTGACCGTGATAAGGGTGCGCCATTTGATTCGTTGCAAAAAGATTGTCGTCCCAGGTCCAGGCAGACAGTTTTAAATGGCTAAAGAAGTTTTTAAAGGAAATATGGGAAACAGGATCTTTTCGAATGAAGTAATTAACCGAGGCAGGAATAGCCTGGATGGAGAACCACTCAATTCCCGCCCTTAAGAAGTTCTTTTTTTGGTAATCAAATAGACTGTCTGTTTGTTTTACATTGATACGATGATTGTTCCATGGTTTTGGCTGCTCGCGGTGGAACAAGTGATTTTTTTCGACTGATGTCGCTCGAAATAGGCTGTCTGAATTCATTAAAGAGTCTCTTGCTGGAAGGAGTGCTGCCTTACTTGGCCCTATATTCCCGAGCTGGACAAGCACCCAAAAGATAAATATAAAGAGACTATAGTGACGTTGGTTAATGCGTTGTTTGATCGAAATGAACATACTGTTTTGCGATAAAATTTGTAAAGAATAACAAATATAGGATAAAAGTGTTTGTGCGATTAGTACCTTTGCAGCAATTATCCTGTTCAAGTAATTAGAAATGAACAATACCTTTGAAATATTCAATATAAAATCGATCAATCTTAAGAATGAGTTGTTTGCAGGATTAACGGTCGCGATGACGATGATTCCGGAATCACTTTCGTTTGCTATTTTGGCTGGATTACCGCCTTTAACGGGACTCTACGCAGCATTTTTAATGGGTTTGATTACTTCCGTTTTGGGAGGCAGGCCAGGGATGGTCTCTGGAGGTGCTGGTGCAACAGTGGTTGTTTTAATGGCCCTGGCGGCAAGTCACGGTATTGATTATCTTTTTGCTGCTGTCGTCTTGGCGGGGCTTCTACAATTTTTGGTCGGACTTTTTAAATGGGGGAAATTTGTACGCTTAATTCCGCAGCCTGTGATGTACGGTTTTTTAAACGGACTGGCCATCATTATTTTTATGGCGCAAGTGGTCCAATTTAAAGAGAACACAGGATCGGGGGTGGAGTGGATGTCGGGAAGTACCTTATACATCATGGGCGGACTGACTCTACTGACGATGTTGATCGTGATTGGATTTCCTCGAATCACAAAGGCAGTCCCGGCCTCTTTAGTCGCTATTCTCGTTGTGTTTGGCTTGGTTTCTCTTTTAGGAATTGATACCAAAAAAGTAGTAGATATAGCCTCTGTCAGTGGGACATTACCCCATTTACATTTACCCAATGTACCCCTGAGCTGGGAAACATTGCAACTGATTTTTCCGTATTCGTTGGTGATGGCCGGAGTAGGGTTGGTGGAATCGCTTTTGACACTAAATATGGTGGACGAAATAACCGCGAGCAAAGGAAATGCAAACCGCGAATCCATGGCGCAGGGGGTAGCCAATGCAATCAATGGATTTTTTGGAGGAATGGGTGGATGTGCTATGGTTGCTCAAACACTGGTCAATTTAAATGCTGGTGCACGCACGAGGCTCTCTTCTTTTATTGGAGCCATGACCATCTTAGTGATTATTTTGGTAGGTGCTCCTTTCATTGAGCAGATACCAATGGCCGCGCTGGTCGGTGTGATGATGATGGTGGCAATAGGTACCTTCCAATGGGTGAGCTTGCGTATTGTCAATAAATTTCCGAAATCTGATATTTTTGTTGGTATTCTTGTCGCAGCGATTACAGTGGTTTTACATAATTTGGCACTTGCGGTGCTGATTGGTGTCGTGGTATCCGCACTTGTATTTGCCTGGGACAATGCGAAGCGTATTCGAGCAAGAAAATATTTGGATGCCGAGGGCATCAAGCATTATGAAATTTATGGACCCCTTTTCTTTGGTTCGACAGCTAACTTCTTGGATAAATTTGATGTTTTGGAAGATCCTGACCGTGTGATTTTAGATTTTAAGGAGAGTCGTGTGGTGGATATGTCCGCTGTGGATGCGCTTAACAAAATTACCGAACGCTATGCCGCACAAGGGAAAAAGATCGAATTGTGGCATCTCAGTGAGGATTGTCGCTCACTGCTAAAAGATGCAGCAGACATTGTGAAGGTCAATATCGTGGAAGATCCCACTTATCGGGTTATGCCGGACAAGTAGACAATTTTTTGCGCAGCTCAAAAAACAGTTCATTTCCCTTTCTTTGGGGAATACTATTGGTGGAATTTGTCAGGTGTAAAATGTCAAACTTAGATTTGAATAAGTGTTGATATTCCGTTTGATCTCCACCGAAAGGTGGTCCCTGTTGTGCAAATTCCCGTTTGAACAATAAGCCCATCAGTATACCCTGAGGCTTGAGCAAAGTATGCATTTGTTGTACATAGCTGGGGCGTAATGAAGGATCCAGTGCACAAAAAAAGGTTTGCTCAATTATATAGTCGTACTGGCCCTGGTGCTGGAAGAAATCTTGACATAGAATTTGGATGTTAGGGTTATTTTCGAATTCTCTTTTTACCTTTGCAACGAGTGTTGGGGCGATATCAAGTAAGGTAATTTGACTGAACCCCATGGCAAGGAGAGCCTTCGCCTCGTAAGCATTTCCACAACCTGGAATTAAAACCGCCGCATCTTTAGCAATAGACCCCGCTGCATAGTTGATGATTGCAGGGGATGCGTAGCCAATATCCCAGCCTGTCGATTTGGTCTTATAACGTTCATCCCAATAGTTCTCATCCAATAGTGAAGAATCCATAGCTGTTTTGTTCTATATACTTTAGCAATTTACATAAATATTAGGTCAATAGTGTGCTTCTCTCCAATGAAAATTGCGTTTAGCTACCCTCTCGGAAGTTGATCATCTAATTTCAATTTTGGGAGCTATCGAAAAGGAGCAAAGTCTTGTAATTCGCTTGCGTGCCATACGATATTAAAATTTATAGCGTTCAATTACTCTAGTAGGGCAAGTACCCTGTGTTTTTAGATGAATTATATTAAAGTAGTCTTATTTATTGTTTTATTTCTAATTGTTGGTCTTGCGTATGCTAACCAAGATTGGAATGGTTTGGAGAGCGCGCATCACTATATCGGTTATTTGCTGTTAACTGTCTATATATCAGGATTAACTATGTTTGTCTACAAACCTCTTAAAGGAGATAGAAAATTGAAACGACATTTTTTTATCCGCTTTTCTGTGGTTTGTATCGCCTTCCTGCTACTTCTTGTCCCATATTTGATTCTTAAGCAACAAAATGATGGTTTGGGGGCAGGATATTTACTCTATTTTATGACAGTCAGTCTTGCGGCACCCTTGTCTATTTATGCCTTTATTGAGATCCTATGGTTATTTACGCAAAAGAAATATCCGCAAATAGGTATTAATCTATTGCTTGTTGGTTATATCTACTGCCTTTTTTTATTCAGTGGTCTATTTGGATATTAAATCTACGGGAGACACGGACTTGTAATCATCGTCTTTTAATCGGTTAAAATTAAGAATGGTTCTGTTCGTTTTTCGAGAATGACTTTTATTGTAAAAAGAATCATTGATCAAAATTGGTGTTTGCTTCTTATCTGGAAAATTGCTAATTTAATAAGGATTCTTAAACCTGAATTTAAAGGATCTCGAGCGTAAACCTGATCAGGTCCCTGTTCTTGAAGATAATAGTTTTATAACCAATTAATGGATTGAGGTATGATACACAAAGTAGTTTCCCTTGTATTGGGAGGAGGTCGAGGATCGCGCCTTTTCCCATTGACGCAACAACGTTCGAAGCCAGCGGTTCCAATAGCTGGAAAATATCGTTTGGTCGATATTCCGATTTCGAACTGTTTGAATTCAGGCTATAATAAGATCTTCGTACTGACGCAGTTCAATTCAGCCTCTTTGAACACACACATCAAAAATTCTTACAATTTCAGCATTTTCAGTAAGGGCTTTGTCGACATCTTGGCTGCAGAGCAGACCAACGAGGGCGATCGTTGGTTTGAGGGTACCGCTGATGCGGTCAGGCGCACGCAGAAGCATCTCCTTAATGTCGATTACGACTACATTCTTGTATTGTCTGGCGATCAGTTGTACCAAATGGATTATTCAAAGCTGATTGATTTCCACGTTGAAAATGGAGGCGATGTTACCATCGCTACGATACCTGTCAATGGTAAAGATGCTACGGGATTTGGTATTTTAAAAGCGAATGAAGCGAATGAGATTACTGCTTTTGTCGAAAAGCCCGATAAGGATGAAGTATTAAATTGGACCTCGGAGGTCTCGGAGGTTTTGCATAAGCAGGGAAGGCATTATTTGGCATCCATGGGCATTTATGTTTTCTCGAAAAACATATTGCGCAACCTTTTGATCGCCAACCCGGGGATGGATTTTGGTAAAGAAATTATACCTGATGCTATCGAAGCACTTCGGGTATTGAGCTATCAATTTGATGGGTATTGGACCGATATCGGGACCATCAAATCATTTTTTGATGCCAATATTGGATTGACAGATGATATTCCGGATTTCAATTTGTTTAATGAAACCGTGTATACACGTGCGCGGATGCTCCCGCCTTCGAAAATTTCGGGTACAACGTTAAATAATACGGTAATTGCCGATGGATGTATTTTAAATGGCGATAAACTGGAGAGGTCTGTTATTGGGATACGTTCCCGTATTGGTGAAGGAACGGTTATTAAATCGACCTACATGATGGGAACTGATTACTATGAGCAGTTGGAAGAAGTATTGGAGTTGGGAAATACACAAAAGCCACCACCGGTAGGTGTAGGTAAACGTTGTTATATCGAAAACGCAATCTTGGATAAGAACTGCCGAATTGGAGATGACGTTCGTATCATTGGTGGACCGGGTTTGAATGATGGCGATTTTGATACGCATATGATCTGTGATGGGATTGTTGTTGTGAAAAAAGATGCGGTCATTGCCAATGGTGTGACGATAGGACTTTGATCATACATAAATTTTAAATCTAAAGCCCGCTGTTCACATCAATTCATGAAACAGCGGACTTTTGTTTACGCTTTTTGAGCAGACACATCTTCATGTGCCGATTACGCTTTCGCCCTACGGCTATTCAACCTATAAGGGAAGCTGACCCTCTGACGAAGGTGGATGCAAGATGCTTAGTTTCCGAGTTGACAATGCCCGTTGTCTTTTTTTACTGGATATTTTAATATTATCTTTGCGCACGATAAAATAAATACGGATAAAATGAGCACTTACAAAAGATACTTTATTTTTTATTGTATCCTGGTTTCACTTTTTGTAGTACCGGCTACCTCAATTGCCCAAATTCTGTCGGAACAACCGTCGGATTCGAGCCGCGGATCTCATTTTTTTAAGAAAGTTCCTTACAAGGAACTGGCTGTTCCTGTAGGACTGATCACCTATGGTGTCGTTGCCAAAGGAAATCCTTTTTTAAAGGGGATAGATGAAGACATTAGAGACGGCGTATCGAGAGGAACTAGCCGAAAAATTAAGTTGGACGATTTCACCCGCTTTGCTGGAACTGCCGGAGTATTTGTTTTGGACGCGGTAGGGGTGCCTGCCAAGCATAACCTTAAACAACGCCTGTTTACGACAGCTGTTTCTAATATTATTATGACTTCAACCGTGAAAATTATGAAATCCACCATTCCCGTATGGCGGCCTGATAGTTCAGCGAATAATTCCTTTCCTTCAGGGCATGCTGCTACTGCGTTCGTTGGTGCCGAACTGCTTTGGCAGGAATATAGACAGGAGTCAATTTGGTACGGTATTGCAGGATATGCTGTTGCAGCAGGTACCGGTTATCTGCGGATGTACAACGACAAGCATTGGTTCTCGGATATCGCTATGGGAGCTGGGGTCGGTATCTTAAGTACTAAAATCGCCTATTGGTTGCTCCCTTTGGTAGACAGTCGATTACAGAATTCGAAAAAGAGTTATGTTGTGCTTCCAACATATAACGGGAGACAATTTTGTTTAAACGCTAGTTTACAGTTTTAGGCTCATTTTTTTAAGCCCCATTCGGGGTCTCTACATTGATCGTTTTCGGCTTGCCTCAAAACAAAATTTCCTAGATAATATTCGTACAGGGGTATAAATCCACTTTAAACCCCTGTATTCACCACAGTTTTTAGGTGTTCTACCTGAAGATCGGCACTGCTGTGTCAGCCATTTCCGTTCCCTATTTCAGCATGTAACGTTTATGTGAACTTCGGATTAAAAAATCATGTTAATTTCGTAAATAAGAATTTGTTTTTTAAATTTAGTAGACAATCTAATCCACTTTTGCTGTTTTTTACAAAAAGAAAAGCAGGCTAAGTAAATAAACCAAAGTTGAGCCTAAGGGTTCTTTATTATTTTAAACCAATTTGTAATTATGATGAGAAATTTTTTTCTTCATGGAAAGGCGAGACCCATTAGCCTTTTGGGGCTCTGCCTGCTGTTTAGTCAGCCTGATTCTTACGCACTGAATCTGGATCCGATCAATGCTATTGTCGATCAAGATCAGGTTACAGGGATCGTCAAAGATGAGAAAGGTCAGGCATTAGCCGGCGCTACCATCACCGTCAAAGGAACATCCGTTCAAGCATCCTCCAATCAACAAGGTATTTTTGCTATTCGGGCCAAGCGTGGTGATGTTTTGGTCGTGAACTACCAAGGCTTTACAAAACAGGAGGTAGCCGTTTCCGCAGGCAACATCAGTGTTGTTATGGTTTCGAGTGATCAGGCGCTTGAAGAGGTCGTGATCATTGGCTATGGTAAGCAGCGGAAAGGGAATATCACCGGTTCCGTCGCTACCGTCAATGCAGAACAGCTAAAAAATATCCCCAGTTCAAATCTTTCCAATTCACTTGCCGGTAGAGCAGCGGGGGTCAATGTCACCAATACTTCGGGGATGGCTGGAGCATCGTCGAGCTTGCGTATCCGGGGGAGTTTTGCCGAGCCACTTTATGTAATTGATGGTGTGGTCCGCGATAAAGCTGCATTTGATGTGCTTGAAGCGAACGAGGTCGACCAAATGACCTTCTTAAAAGATGCAGCGACTGCCGCGGTGTACGGCACCCGGGCGGGTAATGGCGTTGTCGTTGTGACGACGAAAAAAGGAACAGCGCAAGCACCAGTTTTTAATGTACAAAGTAATTATACTTTTAATACGCCAACACAGGAACTTCTTGCGAATTTAACGACTGCACAAGATGAACTCACCTATCAAAACAGGGTCGCCGAATTTCGCGGTCTTTCCATCCCAAATGGACAAAAAGAGTTTGATTATTTCAAGGATAAAAATTACAATGCAAATGATGTGATCTGGCGCAATCCATTTACCCATCGGCAATCCATATCGGTCAATGGTGGTGGCGACAAAATTACTTATTATAGCTTGCTGAGCTACCGCAAAGAAAATGGATCCTATAAATCTTTGGAACATGAGAAGTTCAATTTGCGCAGCAATATCTCCGCGCAGATTACCGAAGATTTTAGCATGGATTTTAATATCTCAGCCAACCAGACTAATTCGAAGCGCTTTTTTTGGCCCTTTAGCACATCTTCCAATGATGATGATTTTGATGTATCCGATTTCTACCGTGTTACCTTCAACTGGCCAAAGATGTATCCGTTTTACCTGAATGCAGACGGAACACCGAGCAATACACCAACGGCTTATCCCGTACAGACACCTATGGGAAGTTGGCAGGCATGGAATGTGATCGACCAGGTCATCGGTGATCGTTATATCGACCGCAAAGTGCGGCAGGTTAATCCTATTATGACCCTAAACTTGAAGCTGGATAAATTGGTACAAGGTCTATCGACAAAACTTGTGGGGAGTTATCTTGCCAGTGACTATATGCGCAAGCGCTATATGAGCTTTCAAAAAAACTACACCTTTACTTCACTGAATCCAAATGACAACCGCTTTATACCGGCCCCGCCTTCGGAAGCGAATATCAATATCTTTACTTTTAGCCAGAGTCAGCCTTTCATGGATTACAGCCCACAACGATTGTGGGAATATCAGGTAAACTGGTTTTTAAACTATAACCGCAAGTTTGGTAAACATTCCGTCGATGGGACATTGGTTTATGAGCAGTCCAAAAAAGGAGGGACGTACGTTACTTCACGGGCAGAGAATCCGATTACAGCCCTGGATCAGGTGTTTATTTATCCTACAGATCGGAACTTTAGGTCGACAACTGCCAATGAAACAATTGATTCAAGACGCGGCGTGATTGGGCGTGCTAATTATAATTATGCAGATAAGTATATTGCGGAGTTTTCTTTCCGCTACGATGGATCACCTTTGTTTCCTAGCGATAAACGGTGGGGCTTTTTTCCTTCAGTCTCGGCAGCCTGGCGTGTATCGGACGAGAACTTCTTTACGGATATAAAGAATACGATATCAGACTTGAAGTTCAGAGCTTCTTACGGTACAACGGGTAATGATTTGGATGTAAATGCTAATCGAATCGGTCAGTTTGGCTATCTGGAAAAATATTACAGCTCTGGTGGCTATATGTTCGGAGATCGCTATTACAATGGTATTGCGTATGGTGCAACACCGACGCAGAACCTCACTTGGACGACTTCTAAAAGCGTCAATCTCGGTTTGGATTTTGGATTTATTAAGAATAAGCTGACCGGTAGCCTAGATCTGTTTTCACGCAAGGAAACTAACATCCTAGGACCAAGATCACTGAAAGTTCCGGATAACTATGGTCGCGCACTTGCTCCTGAAAACTATGCCGCAAGAAGTTACAAAGGCGGGGAGATTTCGTTGAACTGGAATGATAAGGTGGGCGAGGTGACCTATGGGCTCAATGGGAATCTGGGTTATGCAAAAGACCGCTGGGATATCATTGACGAGGAACCGGCGTATGCTGCCGGCCAACCGCAGAACTTTCGTTCCAGAATTGGGCGGCCAGAAAATAGAATTATCGGCTTAGAGGCACTGGGTTTAGTAAGGACACAGGCTGAAGCCGACGCGCTGAAAGCAAAAGGATTTAAGACCTACGGAAGGGATCCTTTTCCTGGGATGATCTTATATAAAGATATTCAGGGGGCGAACTATTCAGGTGGCCCGGATGGGAAAATTGATGATAACGATTTGCAGTTATTGTCGGACAATAATTCTCCGCGCATCAATTATGGGTTTGGATTCAATGCGAGCTGGAAGGGCTTTTATGTCTCGGCTTTATTTCAGGGAGTTCTTGCTTATGATCGCATGATCAGTAATCAAGAAGGCGGTGGAATGCGCCAGCACGGTGATACCTTCCGTCCATATTATCCAATTTGGGCTTCCGATGTCTGGACACCGGATAATACCGACGCCAAATATCCGCGACCAACGGGGTACTCTGGATGGGCCGAATCCGGTGCAGCCCCTTCGTCATTCTGGATAAGAAATGGAGCCTATTTGCGCTTACGTGACATTAATGTTTCTTATCGATTGCCGAAAAGCATGACAGAGAAATTGCGTGTAAAAGATGTCAATCTGTTTTTCAATGGAACCAATTTGTTTGTTTTTTCGCCGATGAAAGAATTCCATGACCCGGAACAAAAGCTGTATGATTCTTATCCAGTCATGAAAACCTTTACGTTTGGACTTGATGTTAAATTTTAAATGAAAAAAAGATGAAAAAAATATATTATCCTTTAATAGCGTTGGCTCTGTGTATGTCTTCCTGTAAAAATGTGCTGGACATTGATGATCTCAATTCGCTGGATGAAGCCAAGGTATGGGCCGATCCAAATCTAGTCAACGGCTATCTTGCCAATCTATATCCACTATTTGGCAACTGGAACGCTGGTGCGGATGGAAATTCGGAACAACTAATTGGCATCGCTTTCCCCTTGGATGCGGTCACCGTCAACAACGGTTCTTACAAATCCTGGGACTATACAACCATCCGAAAAATTAATACGGCGATACAGAAAGTTGGTGAAAGTACTGTGCTAAAAGCGGACTTCAAAAATGCGGTGATTGGGCAGTCTTTGTTTCTCCGTGCCTATATGTATTTTAATATGGTCAGGATTCATGGTGGGGTCCCTTATATTACGGTACCTCAAGATTTAAAAAATGATGATCTTAATGTACCCCGCAATTCTACAAAAGAGTGTTTTGATCTGATGATCAAAGATTTGGATCAGGCTATTTCCTTACTGCCAAAAACGATTGCCAAGGGTACGGCAGATTATGGAAAGGTTGACGGTGATTTTGCGGCAGCTTTTAAAGCGAAAGTATTGTTATATAAAGCTTCACCCCAGTTTAATCCCTCCAATCCTTATGGAAATGCTTATTGGCAGGAGGCCAACACTGCGAATAAATTGGCTTATGAGCAACTTAAAGCGGATGGCTATAGTTTGACTCCAGATTATTCCAATATTGCGCTGGTTGAAAAAGGACCAGAGGTTGTTTTTGCTGTGATTAATACTTATCCAAATAAAGTCGCTAATTGGGATAATGGCGTACGACCCGGCTCCGAAAGTAGGGGGCCAGCGGGTTCCGTTCCATCCTGGGAATTTGTAAAAGCTTTTCCAATGAAAGATGGAAAGCTTTATTCCGATCAAACGGGCAAATACTATAAGACAGAAGATCAATTTTTGCAATCCTATTGGGAAAACCGCGATCCGCGTTTTGATAAATCCATTGTGTGGAATGCCAAGATTTATGAAGTTTCAGGAAAGACTGGCAAACGACAATACACTTCCGTAGGTATTGCTCCGGCTTTAGATGACTTTGGTATAAACCCTAACGCAAAAACACCTTCTTCCAATTTGGATCGATATAGTGGATTTTTTATCTTAAAAAACTCTAAATTATCATTAAAACAGACCGAAGTGGAAACCCAGTATGATGTGGATTTTGTCTTGATGCGCTATGCCGAAGTCCTGTTGAATTATGCTGAAACAGCAAATGAAACCGGAGACTTTGCGACAGCCTTAGATTTGGTGACACAGATCAGAAAAAGAGCGGGTATAGAAGCTGGTGCGGATAATAAATATGGTATTGCAGCGACTACGAAAGAGCAAATGCGTGAAGCCATTTTAGCAGAGCGTAATATTGAGTTCTGCTTTGAAGGACATCGTTTTTGGGATTTACGACGGTTACGTAAGTTAAATATACTAAACAATACGACAAAGCATGGAGTTGAAGCTATTGCGATCAATGCTAATGGAACTGAAATGAAACTGGAAGATGCAAATGTATTGGCCAAAACATACACGTTGAAAGAGAATCAGTTTAAATATAGTTTCTTGCAGGTGCCAAGTACAGGAAACAAAGTGAACCTGGTACCAGATACCTATTATTTCTTTCCAATAGCACAATCAGTCATTGATAAAAATCCGAATATCAAGCAGAATAAAGATTGGGGCGGAACATTTAATCCAACCTTAGAATAGTGTATTCACTAAACCCATTCAATAAAAAACACCCTCAACGGCTTTCGCTGTTGGGGGTGTTTTATTTAAATTTCATTTATGGCGAGTTTTTTAATCGCCCGATTGAGCCTTATTTGGATGATAATTTAAAAACTCTTGAACTGAGTCTACCCTGGCCTTTGATTTTGATTTCTTCCGGATAAAGCTCCAAAAGACCATAGGCATTGCTTGTAGGTGTTTCTATCATACCTTCCATGGTTACAAAAGGAATATTGTTTACCATCACATAATTGCCTTTATGATTATGACCGGAAAGTACCAGTTTAACTTCTGGGAATTTGTATAGTATATCAAGAACCTCCCGGTTATTGAGTATTTCATAGCCGTTTTCAGGCAATAAAGGATGATGTGTCAATACAATCACATGCTCTTTGTTTTTCCGCGCTTGGGCAAGTTCGTTTTGTAACCATTCGAGTTGTTTTCGATCAACCCCGCCATTCCAGGGTTGCGTATTTTTCCTTCCGCCTGCCTATAGGCTATCCATCAAGGTTTTCCATTCACGTTGGTCTGCTGAATTGAGCGTTGTGGCATATTCACTGAGCGCATTCGTATTTAAGAAAACAAATCGCCATTTTCCTTTTGTTAATGCGTAGTATTTAGCTGGCATCCCAAAAGTAGTGTGCAAAAGATCTGGTTTGGATACGTTGACATAGTCGTGGTTTCCAAGTAGACAATAAGTCGTTTTTTTTAAGGGGGAGAGATGTTCTAACAGTACTGGAAGATCTTTTGGACCTTCGTCGACAAGATCGCCAAGAATCAATGAAAAATCGACCTTATTGCGATTGAAGAAGTCTACAGCCGTATCGACCTTCATTAATGAATTGTGGTAGAAACGGCTACCGTGGTCTGTTTTGTCTGCGTATTGCATATCCGCCATGATACCGATACGGAGGACCGGTGTGTTGGATTGTGCCATGCTGAATAAGCCGGGTAAAGAGCAGATGACGAATATGGAAAGAAACTTCCATTCCTGTTTGATTTTTAAGCCAATCTGTTTCATTTTTTTAGCGTTTTAAAATATGTTGCTATAAGAATATATTAGTCCGTATTCCGGTAATGTTGCTTTGCTGTCTGTTTAGTCTATTTTTTGAACCACTGTTCTGGGTAATTGATTATAATGTTATCACGAGTATACTGAGAATAAATTAGAGATTCAAGTAAATTGAATACACAAACGTTTGTGTAAATTGATGGATCACTAACGAATTATAAATGATTGCCAACACATATAAACTATCGATTTTTTAGCTATTGTAAAACTGTAAATTGGCGATTGTGGTGTTTAACGAATAAAAGGTTTAGGTATATAGATCATATGAAATTGATTCGTGCAATAACAATTATTCTGCTTACTTGTTATGGTATTTTGATGCCAATTTATCTCGGAATTATACGGTTCTTCGCCAATTTTGATGCATCTAATACCCCTTCCTATAAGAGTCAATTAATTGTTTGATTATCAGCAACATAACGACTTAAAAACTTGTTTAAGTAATGCTTTTTTCGTAACTTAAAGTATTGATAATCAGATATTTTTCAGTGAATTCAAGCGATACTTTTAACTTAAAAACTACAGGTCTATTTTATGGTGACAGAGAAACTAAGATATACAGTTCAGATGTACATGGTACAACAATACGTCTATTTGCAAAAAGAACAGGAGCTCGTTCTAAGTGTCCACGATGTATGAAATACAGTGCCATTGTGCGCTCTTCCTATGTAAGAAAACTCGTAGATCTACCCTTGGCGGCGAGTTCAGTTATTATAATGCTTGAGGTACGCCGCTTTGCCTGCAAAAATCTTGACTGTGAAAAGCAGATATTTTCAGAAAGGTGCAATAATTTAACTGAACCTTATTCTAGACGTACAAATAGAGCTTCCGAATATTTAAAGAAGTTTTTCATTGAGATTTCGGCTAATAAAGGCGCTTACTTTTCTAGAATATTGAATATCCCTGTCAGCAACAATACTTGTCTTAGGATGGTCAAATCCATGCCTATGACCACAAATAAACAATTGTATTGCATCGGTATTGATGATTGGGCAAAGAGAAAGGGAATGAACTATGGAACAATAATCGTTGACGCATATACGGGACGCCCCATAGATATTCTGGACAGTAGGGATTCCAGTGATGTTGTCAAATGGCTATCCCGTCATAAAGAAATAGAGTATGTAACTCGGGATCGAGCCACAGCCTATGCCAGTGCCATCGCCAAAGCTATTCCGGACGCAAAGCAGATTGCCGACAGGTTCCATTTAGTAAAAAATTTAAGTGATGCTATTCAAGACGAAATTCGGCAAGAATACAGCTATTTAAAGACGGTTTCTAAAGCTATTCATGCCAAGACAGAATCAAAAAACCCTCCTGATATTGAAACGAATTTGGATTCCGAGAACTATACTAAAGAAAATATTAAGCAGAATATCCCGTCTGGTATGTTGGAGAAAGAAGAAAAACTTGTTCAGATGATTAAAATGAAGGAAAATGGATGCAGCATTTCTGAAATAGCTCGAAAAACACAAACTAACTGGCGCACCGTTGAAAAATATTTAGAACACGGAATACCTTCACCAGAGAGGAGTACATCTGTAAATTATAATAGATATATAAACGAAATCAAACACATGTGCAGTTTGAAAATCAATCCTACCGCCATGTTTAGATCCTTAAAAGATATAGGGCTAAAATGTTGTGAACGATCGTTCACTAGATGGTTTAGCTTAAATTTTCCAGATTATAAACATAAAGGGAATCGAACATATACTAAACCCTTAAAAATCAATAATCCTGATATCGTGACTAATTTCATTCCTTTACCTTTACCCAAAATGCTATCAATTTATGTGACAAATTCGGAATTTGGAGTTGCGAAAGATACGGGAGAATGCTCACAGGAAAGGCAAACCGTTGATAAACTAGTTCGTGAAGTTTCACTTCTATCCAGCTTACGCAAGCTTTACATAGAGTTTAGCGCTCTTCTAAAAGGAGGATGCCCTGATCAATTGGACACTTGGATTAAAGATGGCCGATTAATTGGCCGCAAAAGAATAGATACTTTTTGTAATGGATTAGAAAAGGATATTCAGGCAGTAAAAAATGCGATAACTTATGATTGGACCAACGGACTGGTGGAAGGAAATGTGAACCGGTTAAAGAATAAAAAACGTGAAATGTATGGTAAGGGGAGTTTTGAATTGCTCAGAAGAAAGGTCTGCCTTTCACAAACTGGATAAGTGCATCAAAATTGGCGAAGAACCAATTATACTTCCCGAATATTGGGCTTGTCGGAAATGTATTTATGAGGGGGCTATGGGTACGGATGCATGGGGAAACTCCGTACAGTGCTTTGGCGACAGTAAAGCGTTTGGTGAAGTGATTTTCCAGTTTTCGTCTTTTCTGGTTTCGGGGTTAACTGCTGCATTGATCATAATTTCTTTAAGGGCTTGTTATCTGAAACGAAATGCAAAAAAATAAATGTTTTTTTTTTACCCTATTTGACGCTATCGATTTGGCGCCTACGAAAAGTGATCATCTGGCAAGTGAGGAAAAGTCGGTGTGTTTTTCGCAGTCTGCATACAGATTGTTCTACTCGTCATACTTATCCTAGTTCCAAAAAGGTACATTCTTAGAATTTAAGAAGGGAAATATTGGTGAACAATTTGGATTAACAAATGTGCTGGGCTTATCCATATCCTTTTGTACAACAGTGATGATTAGCATTTGAAAAAGTCGTATTTTCACAATAGATAAATTCGATCCATTCCAATCGACAAAAACAATGATAAAACACCATGCAGAAGAAAGAGTCACTATTTACCTGAACACAAAGGAAGAGTGGCGGCTTTGGCTCGAAAACAATCATCAAATAGCACAATCAATTTGGGTGATCTGTAATACCAAAAAATCAAATCTACCAGTCGTCAGTTGGACAGAGCTGGTGGATGAAGCTTTGTGTTTTGGCTGGATTGATAGCACGAGGAGGCCGATTGATGCCTATTCATTTATGCAATTATTTAGTCGAAGAAAACCAAAGAGCACGTGGTCTAGAATTAACAAAGAAAAAGTTAAAAAACTAATCGATGCGAATCTGATGGCTCCAGCGGGGTACGCGGTTATAAAAATAGCACAAGAAAATGGCTCTTGGTCAATTTTGGACAGTGTGGAAGAATTAATTATTCCCGAGGATCTGGATGAAGCATTTCGACATTATGCTGGTTCAAAAGATTATTTTCTTGGGCTGAGTAAATCCGTCAAAAAAATGATGTTGCAATGGATTGTTCTTGCCAAAAGACCAGATACCCGCAAAAAACGCATTGATGAGATTGCCGCAAGAGCAGCAGAAAAAGATAGGCCTAAACAATTTCAGTAAAGGGATCATTTATCGAAATGAATCAGGCCTATAGCATTAGCTTTTGTCTTTTATGACTAATATTGCACGTTCTATGTAGCGTTGTTTCGCTTTTTTTACGTTTTCCATCGCTTCCTTATAAGTCAATTTCTTTCTTGGATTTTAACGATTGTTTAGAGTGGTTAAACGTATCAATTAATTTATACGAGTTCAACCAGTAGGAGGGGGTTAACAGGGGTATAACAGGGGTAAACCCTTGTTAACCCCCTGCTATATCCCTATAAAAATGGTGTTATTTAGGTTTAACTCACGAACTTGATCTCAATGTGGTAACCTAGTTTATAGGATAAAAAATATGGGGCTCATGCTAAAGCTTATATTAATAGCAACTTGATTTGCTGTATTTACTCAATTTTTGTATCATTGGGGAGATGATAACCAATGCAGCAGCTTAAGTCTTTTTTATTCGCTTATCTCCAACTCTTTCTTCTCCTTTTCTTAGGGCAATCTTCAGTTTGGAGCCAGGTCAATACGTATGCGTTTAAAACCTTAACTTCTGACCAGGGCCTGGTCCATAATCATGTCAATTGCGCACTCAGGGATAAGTACAATTACCTCTGGTTTGGTACCGAATCTGGCCTTAGCCGATTTGATGGAGCGCAATTCACAAATTTTCGCTATTCCGCTAATAAACGTACCGGGCTGAGTGGAAATTCGATTTCCGCAATCTTTGAGGGACCAGAAGGCAATGTATGGATCCGTACCAGCAACCGGATGAATGTGTATGATCAGCATTCAGGCATTATCGTCCAGCAGCTTGATTCCATACTGACCCGCTTAAAGTTGCCCGTCAAAGACGTACATACGATAAGACAGCTGGAAGGGCAGACCTTTGCACTATTGTATAGTGATCGTTCGCTGATCTTGTACGATAGCCTAAAGAAAACCTATCGTACTGTACCGCAGTTGACCAAAAACAACCGAATAGCCGATGTGATAGCTGGGCAAGGGCAGACGATCTGGGTAATCTACGAAAATGGCCTGCTGGGTCACATTGATACGAAATCACTGCGAAGTACCAAAACTAGCTTATTGCCGATCAGCAATAAGCTGGTAAATTATAATCTATTTGCCGATCAGGATGGGGCGATATGGATCTTCTCAAAGGATATTCCAATCGGTGTATACTGGCTTGACCCGAAAGATGGATCAATTCAACATCTCCAAAAAGAACTATCCAATCCTTTTGTAGGTAATATCGTGCAAGATGATCAAGGGCATCTTTGGCTAGGAACTGATCATGGTGGGATCAATGTTTATGATAAAAAAACAAAAAGTGTACAGATCCTCGCTAACGATAAATATGATTTACGGAGCCTACCTTACAATAGCATAACGGCTTTATATCGGGATAAGTCAGGTATCATATGGGCGGGAACCTATAAAGGTGGCATCAGTTATTATCATCCCAAGCTGTTGTTATTCTCTTTAATCAGGAACTATCCAGGGCTTCCTAAATCGCTTCCCTTTGACGATGTCAATAAGTTTGTACAGGATCGAAAGGGTAATCTATGGATCGGGACAAACGGTGGGGGATTGCTCTATTATAATATCAGTCAGAAAACATTCACGCAATACCTGCATGATCCTCAGGATCCCAACAGTTTGAGCAGCAACGTGATTGTTTCCTTATTGCTGGATACGGAAGATAAGCTGTGGATCGGAACTTATCGAGGTGGTATGTGTCGATTCGACGGCAAAAGTTTTAAGGTTTTCCACCGTGATTCGGCACCTGGAAAGTTGAACGACGATAGTGTATGGGAGATCTACGAGGATAGTAAACATCGATTTTGGATAGGAACCTTAAGTGCTGGCTTGTACCTGTTTGATAAAAAGACAGAACAGTTTTCGAGAGCGTATACTCGGCAGGGACAAACCATTAACAGCAATTATATCTCTGTCTTGTTTGAAGATTCAAAAAAACGGCTCTGGATCGGCACAGCGACAGGTTTGGCATTGTTGGCTCCCGACGACAAGATTAGCTATATGAATACATCCAGTTCGCCCATGAAACTTATGAATGATCTGATTTATGATATTAAAGAGGACAAAACTGGTCGTATTTGGGTAGCAACACAAGAGGGCTTGCATGTAATCGACGGTACAAAAGTAAGCTATCTCACACAGCAGGATGGACTCAGCGACGATGCGATCCTGGCGCTCTTGGTCGATAATCAGGGGGGAATCTGGGCTTCAACAAACAAAGGACTGTCGGCGATTGTCGGCAAAGGGCAGGCCGAGAAGTTCATCATCCGCAATTTTACAAGGGAATCAGGCCTTCAGGGGAATGTATTCAATGAAAACGCCGCTTTAAAAATGCGGGACGGAAGACTTGTCTTTGGTGGGCCAAAGGGATTCAATTTTATCGACCCTAAGAAAATTAGCAGCGAAAGTGAACTGGTCTTACCGCTTTTGTCCAATCTTTATTTATTTAACAAGCGGATAGCCGTAGGTGAGGAATTTTCGGGCCGGGTCATTTACGATCAAGCCCTGAATAATCTTAAAGAACTGAGTCTTCCTTACAACCTCAATGCCATTTCGCTGGAGTTCTCTACCTTTGACTACCTGCAACAGCATAATGGACTCTACCAATATCAGCTTGCTGGTCTAAGTGATGAATGGTTTGATTTTGAACCGGCAACCATGCGCGCCAATTTCACCAATCTAGACACCCGAAGCTACAATTTGTATATTCGGCACGCCATCGATTCGAATAGCTGGTCTGAGGGCGTGCTGCTCCTAACAATCGATATACAGCCACCTTTTTGGCGTTCGGCTTGGGCCTTTCTTTTCTATGCCAGCCTGGTACTGATCGTCCTATGGGCTTATTTTTATTTGACAAAACTACGTGTCAAGACGCGCAATCAACTCTACCTCGCCCAGGAACAGGCTGCACAGGCAAAGGAACTGGATGCGTTGAAAACACGTTTCTTTACCAATATAAGTCATGAATTCAGAACTCCGATCAGTTTGATTCTAACTCCAGCGCAGCAGCTGCTGGATGAAGAGCAGCATCCAGAAAAAAAAGCCGACCTAAACTTAATCAAGAAGAATGCAGACCGTCTACTTAAATTGGTCAATCAGCTGCTGGACTTTAGAAAATTGGAGAAAAGTGAGCTTGAGCTGAACGAAGCGTATGGGGACCTCATGGGATTTATCCGCGAAATGCTTGATGCCTTTGCGGGGATAGCGCAAAGCAATCAGATCTCGCTGCAGGTCAATATCGCTCCAGACACCTATCTGTCCTGGTTTGACAAAAACAAATTGGAAAGCATTATTTTCAATCTGATGTCAAATGCGATCAAGTTTAGCCCGGTATCCGGCATTGTGGCATTCAATGCCGAAGTCACTGAACACGAAACAGGAAAGATGCTGCGTATTGAAGTTCAAAATCAGGGTACAGCGATTCCCGAAAACCTACAAGCCCGCGTATTTGAACGTTACATGCAACTGGATGTGCCCAATGGAAAACTGAATCAGGGTACGGGAATCGGGCTTTCTATTGTTAAAGACTATGTCGAATTCTTGGGCGGAACTATCGCGCTAAGCAGCAATGTGCACTGGACGATTTTTAAAGTTCAGCTACCCATACATAAGGCCGAAGCGAGTGTCGATCCTGTCGAAAGCAATAAGCAGGATAAACCCGCTATTTTATTGGTCGAAGATGATATCGACTTCCTCCATTACCTGGAGCGGAGCCTGAGTTCAGCCTACCTAATCCACGCTGTGCAAAGCATCAATGATGCAAAATTGATCCTAAGCAAGCAACAGGTCAATCTGATCATCACCGATCTCAGCCTCCCTGGAGAGAGCGGACTGGAATTTTGCCGGTTTATAAAGGCCCAGGCCAAGCTGGTCCATATCCCTGTGCTGATTGTAACGGCCGTAGTCAATCAGAAAATTGAACTGGAAGCCTTGGAGTCGGGTGCTACAGATTATATCAACAAGCCTTTTAATATTAACCTGCTGCGTTCAAAATTAGCGCAGATACTCCATCAACAACAGACAATGGTAAAACGGTATAAAAAACAGATTAATGTTAATCTGACGCAGCCCGATATCGCATCTGCTGATGAACAATTTATCCGTGCGCTGGTAATGGAAATTGAACAGGATCTCAGTGACTCTTCGCTTTCTGTCGAACTGCTTGCCAAAAGAATGAACATCACGCGCGTAGGGCTTTATAAAAAGGTGCTTGCCATCACAGGCTATTCACCGATGGAATACATCCGACATATTCGGCTCAAACGTGCCATGCATCTGGTTCAGAACTCGAAATTATCGATGGCTGAAATTGCTTATGAAGTAGGATTCGGAAATCCGAAACAATTCAGCAAATATTTTAAATCTGCATTTGGTAACCTGCCGTCTTTTTATCGAAAAAGCTTGTAAATAAGAGAATTGTTGATAGTGTTTTCCGCCAGTATCCCCGCGTAAGTTAACAAAATAACCCCTAAAAGTTAACAAAATATACCCCTTATACAACCGGTTGCATTCTATATTTGATCTGTTCTTTCAATAGGAAAGGACGCGTAATAACCAAGGGAATATAATAACCAATAAATCTTATTTAAATGCGCAACTTAACGTACGCTTTAAGTGGTTTGATGCTCTTCGCAATCGTGCAGCAGGGATTTAGCCAAACCAATAAAGCTCATTATGAAAAAATGCCTTCCGGTATTAAGGTCAGCTTCAAAAATTCGGAGACCTCCATTGATCAGGATATTTATTTGGATGTCGTGACCGACAAGATCGTGCGTGTCACAGCTGTTCCGGCTGGTGCAGCCTTACCAGGACAAACAAGCTTAGTAATCGTCGATTCACTGCGCCGGCAAGTAAAATCACTCGCAGTAAGTTCGACGGACTCAACAGTAAATGTCCAAACGGCCAATATGCAGGCCGTAGTTTCCTTGATGAATGGTCAAGTGGAATTTTTTGACCTTAAGGGGCAATCCATCTTGAAAGAAGCAAAGCGGAATTCAAGTTCTTTTTTAGCCAATAGTTATCAAGGTGATGCATTTTATCACATAAACCAGGACTTTATTGTCAATACGGAAGAAGGGATCTATGGACTCGGCCAACATCAGAATGCAGTGATGAACTATAACCGCGGAAAACAGGTTTCACTGCTGCAATATAATACAGAAATCGGAATACCCTTTTTACTGTCAACCAATAACTATGGTATTTTATGGCACAATTACTCCATTACAAAAGCGGGCGACGTAAGGCCCTTATTGCCCTTAAATTCTTTTAAGTTGCAGTCAAAAGAAGGAGAGCCGGGTTGGCTCACGGCAACCTATGTAAATCGGAACAGGGACGAAGAAGTGTATCTATCCCGACCGGAATCGATTATCGACTATGGCTACCTAACAGATCAGCATAAGTTTCCAAAGGGCGTAAATCTGGCCGAAAGTAAGGTCATCTATGCCGGAAGTTTCTCTTCGCCCTACACAGGCAAACATGTGCTGCATTTTAAATATTCAGGTTATATGAAAGTCTGGATTGACGGGGAGCAGGTCGCCGACCGCTGGCGGCAATCCTGGAATGCAGGTACCTTTGAGATTGAAAGGGACCTGCAGAAAGATAAGATCCACCAGATCCGCATGGAATGGATACCAGATGGGGGGGAATCTTATTTTACCTTAAACTGGCAGAGTCCTATCCCAGAAGCGCGCAAAAACGTATTTTCCTTTAATTCGGAAGCTGGAGATGCCATTGATTATTACTTTGTTCAGGGCACATCAATGGATGAGGTCATTGCAGGTTATCGCCACTTGTCCGGCAAGGCACCGATTATGCCGCTTTGGAGCTTCGGATTTTGGCAGAGCAGGGAACGCTACAAGACGCAAGCGGAAATTGAAGCGGTCGCAGCTGAATTCCGTAAGCGCAAGATTCCGATCGACAATATTGTGCAGGATTGGTCTTACTGGACTGAAAATGACTGGGGGAGCCAGAAATTTGATGTAAAGCGTTTTCCAGATCCTCAGGCGATGGTGAAGAAGCTGCATGATCAGCACTTTAAGATCATGATTTCGGCCTGGCCCAAAATCAATGAAGAGTCATCGGTATACCAAGAATTTAAAGCAAACAAATGGATCTATCCGCGAAATATTTATGACGGCCGTAAAGATTGGATCGGAAAGGGCTATACCTCGACATTTTATGATCCTTTCAACAAAGCGGCACGCGATGGGTTCTGGAAATTGTTGGACAACAATCTTTTCAAAATTGGGATCGATGCCTGGTGGATGGATGCGAGTGAGCCAGATATTCACTCCAATATTGATCTGGACGAGCGTAAATCGGTCTTTCAGCCAGCTATAGGATCATCTGTTCGCTACTATAATGTGTTCCCTTTGCAAAATGCCAAGGGTATCTACGAGGGCCAGCGTGAAACAGATCCTAACAAACGGGTGTTTATTCTGACGCGATCCTTTTTTGCAGGGCAGCAGCGCTATGCGGCGGCTGCCTGGAGCGGCGATATTGCTTCGAGATGGCATGACATGAAAGATCAAATTGCCGGGGGCATCAATTTCTCGATGTCCGGTACACCTTATTGGACAATGGATGCAGGTGGCTTTTTGGTTGAAAACAGGTTTCACAAACCTGATGCGGCGGACTTGGAGGAGTGGCGCGAGCTGAATAGCCGCTGGTACCAATACGGGGCATTTTTGCCTTTGTTCAGGGCGCATGGACAATATCCCTACCGCGAGCCGTATAATATCGCTCCTGTGGATCATCCGGCCTATAAAAGCATTATCTATGCGATTAATCTACGGTATAAATTACTGGCCTATAATTATAGTCTTGCCGCGAAGACTTTTTTTGAAGACTATTCGATGATACGTGGACTTGCGATGGATTTCCCGCAGGACAAAGATGGATTCGACAGCAACGACCAATACCTTTGGGGACCATCCTTGCTTATCAGTCCAGTTACTGAAAAAGGGCCTACCTCACGTAAGATACACTTTCCAAAAGGAGCCAGCTGGTATGATCTATACAATGGCAAGATGGTAGCAGGCGGGCAGGATCTGCTTATTGCAGCACCATACGAACGTATCCCTGTTTATGTCAGAGCCGGAGCAATATTGCCCATTGGACCGGTCATGCAATATACAGCCGAGAAAAAGCCGGAAGTATTGGATCTTTATATCTATGCCGGAGCAGACGGTCAGTTTTCACTTTATGAAGACGAAGGCAGCAATTATAATTATGAAAAAGGGAAATATAGCCGCATTGATTTCAGCTATGACAATTCTGCACAAACACTGTCTTTGGCCAGCCGTCAGGGGGATTTCGACGGCATGCTGACCAAAAGAAAGTTCAATATCATTTTTGTCAGCGACAGCAACGCCGTTGGACTGGATGTATCACCAGCAAAACCAATAGAGGTAACCTATTCAGGTAAAGCTTTGCAGATCAAATTAAAATAATAAAAAACCAATTTATAAATCAAGACATATGATAAGCAAACAATTGTTGAGCAGGGGCATGGCCGTCGTGGTCATGACCAGTGTGACCTCTTTGGTCTGGGCACAATCCTTCACGGGATCAGTTGTTTCGGCTGATTCAGGATTGCCGATCGGGGGAGCGAGTATCAGCGTAAAGAATCAGAAGATTTCAACGAGTAGCGATGAGTCGGGCAAGTTTTCTCTTGGGGCCAGCACAGGGACTATATTGACCATTACTTACGTAGGGTACAAAACGGAGGAAGTTAAAATTACTGGTCCCAATATGGTGATCCGCCTACAGCCGCAAGCTTCCGATCTCGAAGAGGTGGTGGTTATCGGCTACGGTGTACAAAAGAAAAAATTGAATACGGGAGCCAATTTGAAGGCGGAGGGTGAAGAACTGCAGAAACGCAATCAATTGAACCCGCTGCAGTCGCTTCAGGGCCAAGCACCGGGTGTATCCATTACATCAACTTCCGGTCAGCCGGGAGCAGATATGAAGGTGGTCGTACGGGGGCTGGGAACAATTGGCAATTCAGGCCCTTTATACGTCATCGACGGCGTCCCAGGGGGGGATATTTCGGTCTTGAATGCGGCCGATATTCAATCTATCGATGTACTGAAAGACGCCGCCTCGGCAGCCATCTATGGTTCGCAGGCTGCAAATGGGGTTATCCTGGTTACCACTAAAATGGGGGCTGCCGGAAAAAATGTGTTGTCGTTTGATGGCTATACGGGTATTCAGAACGTTTCGCGTAAAGCAAAATTGCTGGATGCAGATCAGTACAAGCTGATCATGAATGAGCAATCACTGAATTCGGGAGCCGCGGTGATTGATTTTAACAGCATGGATGGTCTGGCCAATACCAATTGGATGGATTACATGTTTAAGGATAATGCAAAAATGGACAATTACAATGTTGCTCTGACCGGGGGCAATGAAAAATCCACCTACGCCTTATCGATGAATTATATTGGTCAGGAGGGGATTGTAGGTGGTAAAGACGTTTCCAACTATCAGCGTTATGGTTTCCGTACGAACTCGGAACATAAACTCTTCGATAACTTTGTGAAAATAGGTCAGCACCTCAACTTTAACTACATCAAAAATCGAGGCATCAGTGTCGGCAATCAGTACAGCAATACGCTGCGCGGTGCTTTTGCTACTTCGCCCTTGTCACCGGTGTATTCGGACAATGGCTTGTACGGAAGTCCTTATAATGATACCTCCAATTCACCATGGTACAATGGTGACAGCAATCCATATGGGGTGATGATGACCAATTCGAACAATGCCAATGATGGTCAAAAATTATTGGCCGATATCTTTGCGGAAATCGAACCGATCAAAGGCTTGAAGATCCGGTCATTGCTGGGATTCAACTATTATGCTTCAGAATATAGAAGTTTTACGCCCATGTATCGATTCTCTATCTACACCTACAATCAAGATCATACAACAACCTCGCAGAACATGAGCAAAGGTCATACGCTGACTTGGACAAATACGGCTTCCTATGACTTTGATATCCATACGGATCATCGTTTTTCGGCTATGGTCGGTATGGAATCGCTACGTTACCAGGGAACTTACCTTTCAGGATCCAACTGGAATCTGCTTTCGCAGTTCAATGATTTTGCACATGCTTATTTGGACAATACCACAGGCCAGGCGCACCTGGATGAAAAAGGGAACGTCGTCGAAACGCGTACGGTGTCTGGAAAGCCAGAGAACATCACCCGTAGGGTCTCGTACTTTGGACGGCTGGGCTATAATTATAAGGAAAAGTACCTGTTGAATGCTACATTGCGTGCAGATGGATCCTCTAAATTTTCGCGCAGCAATCGCTGGGGATATTTTCCTTCGGTATCGGCAGGTTGGGTCATTTCTTCCGAAGAGTTTTTTAAAGAACATTTAGCGGCTGTAAACTTCTTTAAACTTCGTGCTTCATGGGGGCAAGTGGGTAACCAGGATATCGCTGATTTTCAATATGCGGCACCCATCAGTACCTCAACAGGCATTACATCCTCCAACCCCGGAGCACATTATGTCTTTGGAACGAGCAATAATAATATCGTCGGTGCTTATCCGAGCCGCTTATCCAATCCGAATCTGACCTGGGAAACTTCCGAACAGACCAATATTGGATTTGACGCCAAATTTGCGAACAGCCGCCTGGATGTTGTTGCCGATTTTTATGTCAAAAAGACCAAGAACTGGCTGGTTACAGCGCCTGTTTTGGCGACAACCGGAACGTTGCCCCCTTTTATCAATGGCGGTGACGTGAAGAATACAGGGGTGGAATTGGGCCTAAATTGGGCGGATAAGATCAATGAAGTCAAGTATCGTCTTGGGGTAAATGGTGCCTATAACAAAAATAAGGTGGGACAGATTCCGACTGAAGATGGCATTATCCATGGACAGACAGCCATGTTATACGATAATTCGGAAGAATTTTATCGTGCTGCAAATGGTCTACCCATTGGCTACTTCTGGGGGTATAAGACAGACGGCCTATTCCAGAACCAAGCCGAGATCGACGCCTGGAAAACAGCCGGGAAAGGTATCCTTCAAGCGGATGTGAAACCGGGCGATGTGAAATATGTAGACCAGAATAGTGATGGTATTATTAATGCCTCGGATAAGACAAATCTGGGTGTGGGCATGCCTAATTTTACTTATGGATTTAATATTGGACTGGATTATAAAGGATTTGATTTCTCGGTGAATGCCTACGGTTCCCTGGGAAACAAAATTGTACAATCTTACCGCAATCATGCCAATAAACAAGCAAACTATACCACGCGAATATTAGACCGATGGACCGGAGAGGGGACTTCCAGTACAATTCCCCGTGTTACGGAAACGAATGTCAATTGGCAGTTTTCAGACCTTTATATTCAGGATGGAGACTTTCTTCGGATCAGCAATGTGACCTTAGGTTATGATCTGTCGAAGCTGATCAAATGGAAGTATGCTAATCAGATCCGCTTCTACGTTCAAGGACAAAACCTGTTCACGTTCACCAAATATGATGGGATGGATCCCGAGATCGGTTATGGAACCGATGGTTGGGTGTCGGGTATCGACCTTGGTTACTATCCAAGACCAAGGACTGTATTATTTGGCCTAAATGTTAAATTCTAAACACAAGAAATCATGAAAAAAACGAGCTATATCTATCATTCCATGTTATTTGGGTCCTTAATCTTAGGATCATGTTCATCCAGTTTTTTGGATGTCGAACCGATGACAAGCGTTTTGGAAAGCAATTTTTATAAAACCATAGCCGATGCTGACATGGCTTTGGTCGGCTGTTATGATGGTTATCAACGGACGACCTCCAATGGGAGCCAATCTTTCTATCTGACAGCAGAGGTGTCCGCCGACAATTGTTTTGGCGGAACAGGTACAACAGACGGTCGATCATTTCAGGCAATAGACCGTTTTGATATTGCGCAGTCCCAATCGGACAATAATATCTTTGATGGTACCTGGTCTGATTACTATGCGGGAATTTTTCGCTGCAATACACTCTTGGGAAAATTGGATGGCACTGATTTTTCAGGCAACACAACAGCGCGGGCACGTATTGAAGGGGAAACGAAGTTCCTACGGGCGACCATGTACTTTGATCTCGTCCGTCTATTCGAAAACATACCTTTGCTAACGAGCCCGACCAATGAGAATATTCCACAGTCGGATCCCAAAGCGATTTATCAACTGATTGTTTCGGACCTTAAATTTGCGGCTGCCAATATCCCAGCCACAGCTTACCCCAAGTCAGCTGCGGCAACCAATGATGGCCGGGCTACTCCATTTGCAGCAAAAGCGCTATTAGCCCGTGTTTATCTATTTTATTCAGGTTATTATGGTGGCGAGGATATCGGTGTCTCCAAAGCCGAAGCCCTGGCGGGACTGGAAGAGGTTATCGGTAGCGGCCAGTTTGCGTTGGTGGCTGATTTCAAAAATCTGTGGCCAGCAGCGAGTTATATCCCCAATGCAAGCAATAATACACTAGATATCTCCAAATATGCCGGCAAGGGAAATGCAGAGGTTGTATTTGCACAGAAATTCAACAATACATCGAACTACAACGGTTATGTTGATGGCAACCGCTGGGTCGTCTTTCTGGGCTTGCGCGGAAAAAATTGGTCGCCCTATGGCCAAGGATGGGGGGCATGTACGGTAAGCAAAAAGTTTTTCAATGAGTTTGACAACACGGATACGCGCAAAACCGCCTCAATTATTGATATCGATGGCGAGAACATCACTGGATTTGACCTCAAAGACCAGCGTGAGTATACAGGTTACACCATAAAAAAATACGCCCCCACGGCATTGCCGGATGGGACCACCAATACAGGTGGGGATAAGGATATGCAACTGTCCCAAGACCAGGATTACTTTGTCATCCGCTATGCTGATGTCTTGCTTATGGCGGCAGAACTCGGTTCCGCAAACGCGCAGAAATACTTTGATGAGGTAAGAAAAAGAGCTTATAAGACCAATTTTGTGTCGCTAGCAGTTTCAAAAAACAATATTCTGAAAGAAAGAAAATTTGAATTTGCTTTTGAAGGTATCCGCTATTGGGATGTATTGCGGCAGGGGCTGAATAATGCCGCCGCAACACTAGAAACAACAGAGGATGTGCTAAGTGGATCTGTACCCGAGAAGGTCATCGTGACTAAAGAGCGTTTTTTGACAACGAAAGGATTTATGCAAATACCCAATAAGCAGATTACCTTATCCAATGGTGTACTGAAACAAAATGCTGGATGGAACTAAACACAAGTATACGAGGACTCACTATTAGTTGAATTATAAATAGACAAACATGAAAAAGATATTCACCTATGCCATCTGCTTTTTTGCGGCGATGGTACTCTTTGGAGCCTGTTCTCCTGAGAATTATATATTGGGAGACATCGATGTCACATCGGCACAGTTGGACAAGGGAAAGGCCTTTACTGTTGAACATGATGCCAATAATCCCAATATTGTGTATTTAACCAGCTTGATGGATTCAAAATACACCCCATTGTGGGAGCATCCACAGGGGCGGAGTCAAGAGAAAAAGGTAACCCTAAGAATGCCTTTTCCTGGTGAGTACACTGTCAAATTTGGTGTCGAGACGCGTGGTGGCATCGTCTACGGCGAGCCTGTGACATTCAATATCGATCAGATGTATGCCGAGTTTATCAGTGACGAGACTTGGACCTTATTGACAGGTGGGGCGGGAGAAGAGAAAACCTGGTACCTCGATCTGGATGCTGAGGGCATTTCTCGCTACTTTAAAGGTCCAATGTATTTTTACGGCACCGGTGACTGGTGGGGAAGCATCAATAAAACAGCCGCGCCTTTAAACAGCGATAGCTGGAGCTGGGAACCCGATTGGAAAGGCAATAGCTGGCTTATGCCTGCAGGCGATTATGGAAGTATGACTTTTGACCTGAAAGGCGGTGCAAACATCAAAGTGAATCATGCCATGCTAGGTAAAGTCCAGAAGGGGACTTTTAACATTGATACCGAAAAGAAAACCATCCGTATGACTGGGGCGTCGCCTTTACATGGAAAGCCACAAGATGGAATCGTCGTCGACTGGGGCGATGTCCGTATTATGTCGCTGACCGAGAATACCATGCAATTAGCCGTATTGCGAGATCCCGTGCTTTCGAATGACGGAGCGGCCATGCTGACCTTTAATTTTATCAGCAAGACCTACAAGGAGAGTTTGGCCGAAGATGCCAAGAATAACAATAAGACCCCATAAATGTATGCTGAAGCAATTAGTTGATACTAGGTATAGCCGGATAATAGGTATACTGATCCTGTTATTTGCGACGGCGGGTTCTTTAAGTGGACAGTCCAGAAAGGTTATTGATTTTAATGGGGGCTGGTGGTTTAAACGGGACAGCAGCCAGCAATATAGCAATGGACGAAAAGGAGAGGGCTGGCGAAAGCTCGATCTACCACATGACTGGAGTATCGAAATGCCATTTAGAGAAAGCAGTCCCGCAGGTAGCGGGGCTGCTTACCTTGATGGTGGCGTAGGATGGTATCAAAAAACGTTTAAACTGGCTCGGGCTGAGCAAGGGCAACGGATATTTATTGCATTCGAAGGTGTATACGAAAACAGTGAGGTCTGGATCAATGGGCATTTCTTAGGAAAAAGACCCAATGGTTATATCGGATTTGAATATGAGCTTTCCCCTTATTTATACTGGGATGGTAGGGAAAACCTGCTTTCAGTAAAAGTAAACAATAAGAATCAGCCCAATTCGCGTTTCTATTCGGGGTCGGGGATCTATCGGGATGTCAAATTAATCAGCCGGAATCCAGTCAGCATAGGAACGAACAGTACCTTCATAAGAGCTGGGCAGCTCAGTGAGAAACGTGCTGTCGTGGATCTCTCCCTGGAAATTGAGCATAACCCTGAGGAATCAAAAAAGATTACGCTACTGACAGAGGTTCTTTCGGCTCAAGGTGCTGTTCTAGCGAGTAAACGTACTACGTTGAACGCCCTCAAGGCAGGTCTGCATCCCCTCGATCAGCAGATAGTCCTCATAAATCCCATCTTATGGGGTATCGAAAATCCCTATCAATATACAGCAAAGATTAAACTTATTGTTGATGGTCAGGTTGTAGATGAACAGCTTACGAAATTTGGCTTACGTAATTTTAGCTTCGATCAGCAACAGGGCTTTATGCTCAATGGGAGGCCGCTTAAAATCCGTGGGGTCTGTTTACATAGTGATCTCGGCGCTTTGGGCATGGCATTCAACCGATCTGCAGCATTACGTCAGCTTCGCATCATGAAAGAAATGGGGGTGAATGGAATACGGACATCACACAATCCTGCGGCGCCAGCGTTTTTGGATCTCTGCGATAGCTTGGGTTTTGTTGTGATGAGTGAAACCTTCGATGTCTGGAAAGGGCGCAAAAATCCCTATGACTATCATTTATATTGGGACGAATGGTACAAGCGGGACTTTGTTGACCATATCAAAAGGGACCGGAATCATCCGTCGTTGTTTATATGGTGCTTGGGCAATGAAGCGCAGGAGCAATGGCATTCCAAAGCTGATGGTGCAGCGATTCCGATTGCGCTGGCAGCAATCGTCGATAGTCTGGATGGCACACGTCCGACCACCATTGCCAATAATGAACTCTCCAAAGCCAATCCGGTGCTGATGAGTTCGGCGGTAGATTTGATTGGCTATAACTATAACCATAAGAAATGGGCAAGCTTCCCACAAGATCATCCTGAAAAGAAGTTTATCGTAACGGAAAGTACTTCGGCATTGGAAAGCCGCGGAACGTATGATTTGGTGCCATATGATTCTAGTCGCATGTGGCCAGAACGATGGGATATTCCCTTTTCTGGCGGGAACAAAGACAGGAACATATCGGCTTACGACAATGTATTTACACCTTGGGGATCAAATCATCAGACAAGCTTGAGGTTGATGGAAAAGTACGACCATATTGCGGGCATGTATGTATGGACAGGATTTGATTATCTCGGCGAACCAACACCCTACACCTGGCCGGCACGAAGTTCGTACTTTGGTATTGTGGATCTAGCTGGATTTCCGAAAGATGTCTACTATCTGTATCAAAGCGTCTGGACAGAAAAGCCGGTCTTACATGTATTACCTCATTGGAATTGGAAGCAAGGTGATCGGGTAGATATCGTGGTATATTTTAATCAGGCTGACCGGGTGGAGCTTTATCTGAACGGTAAAAGGATAAGGGAGCAGTCCAAAGACCCAGATCGGTACGACCTTGTATTTAAAGCTGTTGAATTCAAACCAGGGGAGATTGAAGTAATATCGTTTCAAGGTGGCAAGAAACTGCTAAGTAAAACGATCCGTACCGCAGCGAAAGCGCATCGTATACAATTGTTTGCAGAAAATGTGACTTTCAATTCGGCAAAGAAAGAACTTTCCTTTGTACATGCTTATATCGTGGACGAGTTTGGCACGATCGTTCCTTATGCAGACGATAAAATCGAATTTGAAGTGGAGGGAGATGGTGCAAAAATTTTGGCGACAGACAATGGCAATACGACGGATCTGACGAGCTTCCAATCTGCTTCCCGCAATGCTTTTCATGGTAAAGCCTTGGCGATTGTCACGAGCAAAAACAAAGGCAAAATACAGGTAAGGGCAAAAAGCGAAGGACTAATTTCGGGTGATATTCAACTTGAAGCCAATTAGTTCTTGGCTCTGCTCTGCTCTGGATTTGTATGTTTTTTTTCACTAATAAGAGCAAGGTCCGACCATGGTCGGACCTTGCTCTTTGTTGTATAACGCGATCATTAAGGCTATGATTTACTTGCCAATGCAGAATTTCGAGAAGATATTATCCAATAAATCGTCTGTCGAAACACTTCCCGTGATTTCACCAAGATGATATAGCGCTTGGCGGATATCCATTGCTAGGAAATCAGAAGTGACCGGATTGTTAATACCATATATTACGCGTTCCAGTGAATCTGCTGTTTTTTGTAGCGCTTCCACGTGACGGATGTTGGTGACCATAACATCATCTGTATTCAAATTTCCTAATTGTACACGATTGATCAATTCGTCTTTCAATTCCTCGACGCCAATTTGCTCTTTTGCTGAAATGTAGAGCGGATTAAGGACATTGTAAACGTCTTTTTGCGCCTCAGAAAGCAAATCTGATTTATTGATAATGGTGACAAATGGAATTTGTAGTCGCTCGATTTCTGGTAATTGAGCTTGTACTTCTTCAACTTTGTCCTGTGTAGGATCGAAAAGATAAATGATCAATCGTGCCTGTTTCATCTTTTCACGGGTACGCTCAACTCCTTTTGCTTCAATAACATCTGCCGTCTCACGTATACCTGCAGTGTCAATAAATCGGAATGTGACGCCATGAATATTAATTTCATCTTCAATCGTATCACGTGTAGTCCCTGCAATATCGGAAACAATGGCACGTTCTTCATTTAAGAAAGCATTCAATAGGGTTGATTTTCCAACATTCGGTTTCCCGGCAATGACAACAGGAACACCATTTTTAAGGACGTTACCTTGTTCAAAAGATTGTATTAATTTTTGAACAATGACCTGTATTTTGTTGATTAGATTTTTTAGCTGATCCCTGTTCGCAAATTCCACATCTTCTTCCGAAAAATCAAGCTCTAATTCAATTAGTGATGCAAAGTGAATGAGATCTTCACGAAGGGATTTAAGCTGATTGGAGAAACCGCCCCGCATTTGTTGCATCGCCACTTGATGCGAAGCTGCAGAATTGGATGCAATTAAATCGGCAACTGCTTCTGCTTGCGATAAATCCATGCCGCCATTGAGAAATGCACGTAGGGTAAATTCTCCTGGACGAGCAGCACGTGCTCCTTTTTTGATCAGTAAATTTACAACGCGCTCGATAATATATTTGGAGTTGTGCGTTGATATTTCCACCGAATTTTCTCTCGTGTAGGAGTTCGGGGCTACAAATAAAGAAACAAGTACTTCATCTATAATCTCTTCGCCATCCCTTATGGTTCCAAAATGGATAGTATGCGATGCTTGTTGAAGCAGGTTCTTTCCTTTAAATATTTCGTTTGTAATTTTTATGGCATTCTGACCTGAAACGCGTATGACAGCGATAGCTCCATTTGTTCCGGAAGATGTCGCTAATGCAACAATGGTATCTTCAGTGATATATCCCGTATTTGACATGGTACAAAGATACGTTAAATTGGAATAATGGATTCTATATATTGCGGAACAAATTAAATTCATATTGACCGATTAAACCTTTGTTCAAACATTGGTGTCATACCCATAGAAACGCTTGTAAAAAAGAATGAAACACAGGCGGAGTGAAATTAATTTTTAAATTTAAATTATACTGTTATGAGAAAGATGATATACTTCGCGTTGGCAATAGGAGGACTTGTCTTAATGGCTCCACAACAATCGTCCGCTCAGTATCGGGGACATGAACGTGAGTGGAAACAGGACAAAGAGCGTAGAAAATATGAAGAGAAAAGGGATAAGGAATATCGAAAATATTTAGAAAAACGCGAAAAAGAAGACCGTAAGTATCATAAAGAAGTAGCTAAGTCATACCGAAAAGGGTACCGTCATGGAGCACCGGCCTGGGCAAGTGCACATCGTTACGATAGTAGACACCATGTATACTTTAGAGATTACAAAACATTCTATGACCCTTACAGAGGAGGTTACGTGTATATGCGCAATGGCCGTTGGAATTTTTCATCAAACGTGCCTTCGTTTATGTTGAATGTCAACTTGGGAGCAGCCAATATTCGGATTGTAAAAGATGTTGCAATTAGCAGACATCCTGAAGATTTTTACAACGACTACCGTTGGGATTAGAAAGAATTTATCTTGTTGTTTGAATATAAAAGCCTCAATCTTTAGGGAGATGAGGCTTTTCTTTTTGCTAGTCTTCTTCGAAACTGACTTTATTCACTTCAAGCGACTTTATCCGCGCTAACGATTCAATTCTTAAATCGGACAATTCTCTTAATCTTTTACCACCTTCCTGGAAGGATTTTTCGATAATAAATCCCATGCCCAAAACTGAAGCCCCCGATTGTTTAACGAGATCGAGCATACCAAAAGCGGCGTTCCCATTGGCCAAAAAATCGTCTATAAAAAGAACATTGTCGCTCGGCGTAAGAAACTCTTTGCTGACACAGATGTCATAGGTTCGGTTCTTAGTAAATGAATGCACCTGGCTTACATACATATCAACCATGGTGGTCGGTTTTGCTTTTTTCACAAATACAACCGGTAATTCCAAAAGGTAGCCAAGCATGATCGCTGGGGCTATTCCGCTTGCTTCAATTGTAATGATTTTATTGATCGGGAGGTCTGCAAAACGACGGACAAATTCCACCGCAATAGATTTCATCAATACGGGGTCCATCTGGTGATTGATGAAGTTGTCTACTTTAAGTATGCCTCCTGCAAGACTTTTACCGTCATGATGGATTCTATCCTTTAATAATTTCATATTTTACTCGTATAAATATAACGCGCTTAAATATAACGCGCTGTGTCAAAATTTTGATCAGTTGATCCTTAATCCATCTCCATTTGATAGAGGTTATTGAACTCTTCTTGATGATGTTCGAGAATGACCTTCCGTTTCATTTTTAAGGTTGGTGTTAACTCTCCATTTTCAATAGTAAATTCATCGGTTAAAATAATTGGTTTCTTAATCTGCTCCCAGTTACCAAAGTGTTGGTTTGCACGACGTACCTCCTGATTGACTTTTTTTACAATGGCAGGGTCAGTCAGAAAATCGTCCTTTGTCATGGTTGCAAGTTCAGGAGCATCTGTTCTGGCCCAATCCAATAAATGGGCATAGTTTGGCACAATAAAGGCAGAGGCAAATTTCATCCCGTCACCGATTACCATTGCCTGTTCTATAAACTTAGATTCAACGAGCTTGGTTTCGATAGGTTGTGGTATAACGTACTTCCCGCCCGAAATTTTGAACATCTCTTTTTTTCGGTCAATGATTTTTAAGAATTTTTCATCTTCCCACTTCCCGATATCTCCGGTGTGCAACCATCCATCAATGATGGTTTTATCCGTCTCTGCCTTATTCTTATAATAGCCCATCATGACGTTGGGACCTTTTACCAATATCTCTCCGTCTTCGGCGAGTTTTATTTCAACAAAACGTACAGGAAGTCCAACAGTGCCAATGCGAATACCTTTGATATAATGATTGACTGAAATGAGTGGGGAGGCTTCGGTCATGCCGTAACCCTCATATAATGGAATTCCTGCAGCTAAGAAGGCACGTGTTAACTTGCTGTGAAGAGAGGCTGATCCAGAGGCAACGGTAAGCAATTCGCCACCCAAAGCCTCATACCATTTGTTAAGGACAAGTTTCTTGGCAAGCTTTAGTTTGAGATTATAGGATAGACTTCTTTTCTCAGGATTTGGATCATATTCTTCTGCAACTGAAACAGCCCAATCAAATACTTTGCGTTTGAAACCAGTGAGATCGTGGCCTGTTTTCATGATTTTCTCGTAAACTTTTTCCAGAATACGTGGGACAACGGCCATGATATGAGGTTTTACTTCCTTCAGATTATCACCAATCTTGTCAAAAGATTCTGCGATATAGATCGTAAAGCCAAGATACATATAGGTATATAAAACCATACGCTCGTAGGCGTGACAAGGAGGGAGGAAGGTCAGTCCGCGGTCATAAGCTTTACAAGGGGTAATTTCTGCTGCGCCCAATACATTGGAAAAGATATTATTGTGCGACAACATGACGCCTTTTGGTTTCCCTGTGGTTCCGGAAGTGTAAATCAGGGTAGCGAGATCTTCAGGTTTGATCTGATCGCGGAGTGCTGCTAGTTTTTCTGGGGAGCAATTGGAGCCTATATCATTAAGTTCTTTCCAGCTGCGTGTTCCTTCCTGTTCGGCGATACAAAAAAGATACTTCAATGTATAGATTGAATCGGTTAGATTCATCAGGCGATCGTACAAGCTTTTGTTACTGACGATACAAACCCTGATTTCGGCATCATTAAAAATATATTGATAGTCTGTATCGGTAATATTTGGATAGATGGCCACCACGACTGCACCAATTTGCTGGATTGCAAAGTCAATCATATGCCATTCCATGCTACTGCCGGCAATGAGACCAACTTTCTCGCTGGGTTCCACGCCAAGTTCAATCAGCCCTTTGGAGAGATTGTCTACTTGTTCAAGAAAATCTGCTGTTTTGATATAATTCCACTTGCCGTCCACTTTGTGCGCAAACATATCAAGATTGGGGTATTTGCCCATCTGTTGACGTGCAAGATCAAATAATCTAAGTTTTTCTTCCATTTCAAATCTTATTCTTTTAAGCTCCGCGGGAGCACCCTTCCAGTATGAACTTTGTTTTAAGGGAAAAGTTTGCAAACATAAATAATTGTTTCAAGAATATGGAATGATTTTGTAATTAGCTTGTTTCAAAAGTGCGAAGGGGAGCGATAGGTGAAGTGCTTTTGTGCTTTTCAAAAGTAGGGTGTTTCTTGGAGACCATTTGAGCATAGTTCCTTGAGTAGATGGACTTGATGCGCGCCAATTATAAAAAAAGCTAGTCGTTATCGACTAGCTTTTCTTCTTTGTTTTTCTTTGATCAAAAGCCCGAGCTCCCGACCTGTCGCTCCTGCGACTGAAGTATTTTCCTGTGCTCTACGGAAAAGGTATGGCATCACTGCTTTCACCGGTCCGTAAGGCATGTATTTGGCAACATTGTAGCCGTGTGCAGCTAAATTGAAGCTCAGGTTATCAGACATACCCAATAATTGTGCAAAGTAAATACGGTCGATTGATCTGTCGATACCGCGTCTGTCAATTTCCTTTGCAAGTAGCATGCTACTGTCCTCATTGTGTGTACCCGCCATTAGTCCAAAGTTGTCCAGATGGTCCAAGATAAATTCAATAGCTTCATTATAATCTCTATCGGAAGCTTCTTTATTTGGCTGGATGGGATCGGAATAACCTTTTTGCGCAGCGCGAGCACGTTCGATCTCCATATAGGCACCACGAACGATCTTAGCACCCATGTGAAATCCTCTAACTTTGGCGTATTCAAAGTCAGCTTTCAAAGATGCCAACTTATCACTACGGTACAATTGATAAGTATTATATACAATTGGTTTTTCCATATTGTATTTTTCCATCATTTCACGAGCGATATCGTCAATTGCATCTTGGATCCATGAATGTTCAGCATCTACTAAAACTTTTACACCAGCTGCATGACAAGCTTTACAGATGCGATCGGTACGATCCAACATACGTTGGTATTCTGCCTGTTCACTTTCTGTCAAGGCTTCCTTTGCATTGACTTTTTCAAACAGTTCAAATCGGCCTAATCCAGTTGGTTTAAATACTGAAAATGGAATGTATTTGTTTTTACTGGCCGCGACTACGGTGCGCAATACCTCGTTGCAGCAAGCGTCAAATGCACTTTCAGTTTCTTCTCCTTCAACGGAATAATCCAATATTGTTCCTACACCATTCTCTCCCAATTCGTTAATCGCATTTTCGCAACCTTCGATGGTCTCTCCGCCACAAAAATGCTTGAAGATTGTTTTACGGATGATACCCTGGATAGGTAATCCGATGTTCAGTGCAAAGTTGGTCATGGATGGACCTACTTTTGTCAAGAAGTTATTCGCTATTATTTTGAATAACCAATACGCTCTTTCCAAATCCTTATCGCTTTTACTTTTAAAAGCAATCTCTGTATTATCAAAGGATAATGTCTTGGGCTCAGAATTCTCAATCATAATCTTTATTTGCAATAAGGCAAATGTAGCAATTTACTAAGCATTAAAACGATGATAATTGTTGTATTCCTCAGTGAAACCACTATTTTTGTGAAATGCAAGAATTTAAAATCGAGGGCGAATATATCCAGCTCATACAGTTACTTAAAGCTTTAAATTGGGTGGAGCATGGTGCTATGGCTCAATGGGTTGTAGCGGAAGGGTATGTAAAGTATAATGGGCAGGTCGATTACCGGAAAAGGCTCAAATTGCGACCAGGAGATGTTGTTGAATTTGATGGGATGCAAATAAAATTGGTGTAATATTAAACAATATTGGTAAATAGAAAACTTAAACCTTAAAGAATCGTAGAATGGAAGTCATAGAAAGTTTGGGCTATCAGGTATATTTTGATGATACGTTGGCCTCTTTGGAGGCGTTTTTAGCTGAGCGCAGTTACTCAAAGATCATCGTCTTGGTGGATACCAACACCTTGGATAATTGTTTACCCTTATTTCAGCAGGCCTTACCCAATTTGGCGAATTATGACGTGATAGAAGTAGATCCTGGCGAGGAAAATAAAAATATTGATTTCTGTATTGGCGTATGGCATAATATGCTCGATTTCGGAGCGGATAGGCATTCGTTGATGATCAACCTGGGTGGTGGGGTAGTCACCGATATGGGGGGATTTGCAGCGTCAACTTTCAAAAGAGGGATGGATTTTATTCAAATTCCGACGACTTTACTTTCCCAGGTAGATGCATCGGTAGGAGGTAAGACCGGCATTGATATGGGCAGTGTGAAAAATATTATTGGAACTTTTGCACAACCTCAAGCAGTATTTATTTCAAGCCAGTTTTTGAAAACCCTAGATCAGCGTCAGTTAATCTCAGGTTTTGCTGAAGTAATTAAACATGGACTGATCTTCGATCGGGCTTACTATGAGCGAGTGAAAACATTAGAGATCGATCAAATCGACAATTCTTTGGTCAAGCATTCTGTTTCGATCAAAAACCGTGTTATCCTTGAGGATCCGAAAGAAAAAGGACTACGTAAAATATTAAACTTTGGTCATACAATTGGTCATGCTATTGAGGGATACTCTTTGTTGAACGATGCTTCACCTTTATTACATGGAGAAGCTATTGCAGCGGGAATGATTTGTGAGGGGTATCTATCGCATAAATTGAATGGTCTGCCTTTGGATGAATTAAACGATTTGATCCAAACCTTCAGAAAATACTTTAAAGATTATACATTTGATTCATCCATTGATACAGCCTTGTTGGATTTGATGCGAAATGATAAGAAAAACTTGTCCAATCAGATCGGTTTTGCATTGCTTGACCAAATTGGCAGTTGTCAATATGATATCTACGTTTCTGAGGAAGATATTATTGAAAGCCTTGATTTTTACCGTGAGCTAATCACACCATAATAAAACAGAAAAGCCGTGTATCGGGAGAATGCACGGCTTTTCTTCACAGCTATTTTTATCGCGATTTCGTTTCGTAAAATAGTAAACCTAAACTTTAATCATCATAATAACCATTTATATCATGAATAGAATCTTCATTTTTCTGTTTCTCCTGTTGGGGATATCAGCTGCTGTTCAGGCACAAAGGCAAGTATTGATCTTTAGCAAGACAAAAGGGTTTAGACACGGAAGCATCGAAAAGGGCGCAGAGGTACTTAAGCAATTGCTTGATAAAGAAAAGATAAAATCTGATCATTCGGAGGATGCAGCTCTGTTTACCGATCAGGGATTGAACAAATATGACGCCGTTATCTTTCTGAGCACAACCGGCGATATTCTCGATAATGCGCAACAGGAAGCTTTTGTGCGGTATATCCAATCGGGAAAAGGGTTTGTGGGTATCCATGCAGCGACGGATACTGAGTTTGATTGGCCATGGTATAACGGCCTTGTAGGGGCGTATTTTGCGTCTCATCCTGCTGTACAAAAAGCCAAAATTGATGTGCTGGACAGAAAACATCCGGCCACCAAGCACCTCGATCCGATCTGGTGGCACAAAGATGAATGGTATAATTTCAAGGATGTGAAGGACGGATTGCATGTGTTGATGAATTTGGATGAAAAAAGCTACCAAGGAGGAAAAATGGGGGATCAACATCCAATCTCCTGGACCCAGAGCTACGATGGAGGGAAAGTCTTCTATACCGGGCTTGGACATACCGATGAGTCCTATGACGAACCTGAGTTCCAAAAACATTTAATTGGAGGAATTTTATCTGTTCTTCCCAAGAAAAAGTAACTTGTTTTATAGTTGGCGTTTTCTTAAATAGGGCATGGTACATGCTTCTATGTGGCAATAACACAATGAAAAGTCCCAAATGGTCATTCCATTTGGGACTTTTTTATAATTGATGGCGAATGGGAAGAGAACCGATTTTGCCATTTAATCGGGTTTAATAGTTCAGTTTATATTTTGCGCCGATACTAAACCAACGACCGGGCATTGGAACGGCGGCAGCTTCTATATAGCTCTTGTCAAATATATTCTGAACATCCACAAAGATGTTTAAGTCTTGGAGTTGGTACGATCCTCTTACGTCAGCGATGAAATAAGATTTGTAACTGATACGCTCATTAAAGCGGTTTGCAGAAGTGAACATCCAGTTCTTGTGGTTTATGGTAAAGTTGGCAATAACTTGATGCCTTAAGCTTTCAATAGCATATTTGGATAGTATCCCATCTGCTAGTGTTATGCTTGGGTTGAGATAATTATAACTTAGCGTAGTAAAGTATCGTGTCGTTGCGCTGGGATCATTGATATTATATCGGAATGAAGCATTGAATCCATCAATTTTATTTTTTCCAATATTTATTGGTTTCCACGGAATGACCGTTCCGCTTCCTGTAGTGGCATCCTCTTTTTGCCAGTCGATGAAATCGCTTATCCTTCGATGGAAATAGCCCACTTGCGCAATAACTCGATTGGATAAGTATTTTATACCACTTTCTATCTGATAGGCATTTTCAGAGCTCAGTGTGGGGTTTCCGACGTTGGCTGTCTGATTGGTGTAAAGATCCGTAAAGGAAGGGATGCGTTGGCTAGAACCTGCGTTGACTACAATCTTCCAATGTTCGGTAATATTATAGCCCAAATCTAGACCCGGGAATACCTGCCAGCCAAATTTTGAGTTATAATTGATGTAGGCACCCGAGTTGATCATCAGTTTTTCGATCGCCTCTGTTTTGAATTCCAGGTAGCCGCCGTAATTCTCCCGGTTATGGTCGCCAATACTGGTGCTATTGATACGTTCAAATCGACTTTCCAGTCCTAAGCCAAATGTACCATAACTATGCTCCAATGTAGCATTGATTTCAGCTCCAAAGACGTTGCTGTAATGTTTGGACCTACCTTTGGTTGTTTCTCTGCCTAAATACCAATATTCATCTTCGTTGTAGCGATTACTGAGGCGTGGACTGATGGAAAATGCCTGTGTTAATTGATGCTTGGACTGCAGGGAAGCGAAAGCTGTCTTAACCTGTTCATACGCTTCCTTGTCATTCGGTGCAGCATAGTAACCATTGGCTCCAAATTGATTGTTGATATAGCCAACATTGGCTTTTATCATATTGGCTGTATTCGGTTGATATGTCCCGTCATAATAGAGTTTATTGTTATTAGAGGCTGTATTATAGCGTTGTCCATTCGAATCTTCGTGGCCAAAATATAAACCGTGGCTTGTTTGTTTGGTTAAGAACTGTGAGCCAAGCTGAACACCTTTACCATAATACTTGCCTGCACTTGTCTGCTCATTATCTTTGAATGAAGAACCACTATACACCTGGGCACTAATTTGATTTGATTCAATTTTTTTTGTTACGATGTTAATAGCGCCGGTTAGCGCATTAATGCCGAAAATTCTGGATGCTGGTCCTCGAATGATTTCGATACGTTCGATGGCCTCCAGCGGAACCGGAAGGTTCATATTGTGATGGGCACTCTGTGGATCGGTGATTTTAACACCATTGAGTAGGATCGCTGTCTGTTCAAAAGAGCCTCCGTCGATACTTATATCTGCCTGCGAACCGAATGGTCCACGTTGGCGAATATCAACTCCTGGGATATTGCTAAGCAATTCGTTGATTGATCGATTTGGTAGTCTCTGTATATCTTCCTGCGTCAATATTTGGATGTTCTTGCTTTGTTTTGAAAAAGGGATCTGTAAGCGATTTTGATTAATGATGACTTCACCCAAAGCGGTTGTGTCTTTAATCTGCGCAGTCGCAGCTCCAATACTCAGTACTAATGCAAGTTTTGTTAACGTAATATTCTTATTCAACATGCTTTCCTAGATTTTACGCTGCAAAAGTAGCTTAGCAGATTAAAAAACAAATAGTCCGGTGTGAATAATACTGGTAGTCCGGATGATGTTTTATAGCCTTTTTACATCCATTCTTCTCTACCGATACGCTTTTTCCCTGTTATATCGATGTGATCTTGCTTGTTGGTGCTTTTTATTTTTTCGATGTTGGTCAAATCGGGTTGGCCAGATTCGAGCCAGGCGGAATACCAATAGGAGGCAACACGTAAGATGGTTTTTTGCATTCTCCTTTCTACCATACCGTTCATGGCTTCATGATAGGCTCTGGCATAATTATCAGAGTAGGTCCATACCAATTGATTGTTTCGTTCAATAAATGATTTTTTTTGAGATGCCTTAAATTGACGATCGAGACCAGCTTCAATCGTTAAGACAGAATCCACAAGGCGATTACTTTCGTAAACAATAACCCAGGCCTCTTGTAGAGGATCTTTGATATAGCTCGCTTTTCCGACGCGAAGGTTGTATTTTTCGGAAAACATTTCCGGTAAGCGGCTTTCCCAGAATGCATGTATGCCTAGTTGATTGGTGAGCTGTCCATTGTAATTTTTAGTCGTATGCAATGGAACATGGGCGTCTGCAATATAATGGCCCAGTTCTGCTGAGTGTTTGATGATTCGTTTATAATCTTTTGCTTGAAAGGCCTTAACAAGCTTTTGATAGGTAAGGTTGATTTGCCAGGGTACTATACCATTTTTTAACAATTGACTTTCTTGAAATCTTTCTTTGGCTTGTGACCAATGTAGGGGTATGGTGTCAATTGTACTTTCCTTAAGATAGTCCTCCATATCGATAAAATGTCTCGGGCCTTCAGCGCTATCTGTGAAGCAACGTTTGTCTGGATCGACCGCTTTTTCGGTAATAAGGTCGATATTGGATTTATAAAATTTTGCCAACTTTGCTGGTAGGGAGAAAACGGCATAATGATTAATTTTTTTATGCGCAAAAAATCCCCACGATGTTAAAATTAGCATGGCGATTATGCAAAGCATCTGATAAAATAGAGACTTCATGGGGTATCAAACTGGCTATTAATTAATTGTTGATATTAAATATACATAAAGGAAAATTAAAAATGGATTAACTGTATTTTTTATTGATGTTAATTTATATTTTCTTAACATAACTAAACAATAAAATAATATTGATACTCGTTAAAATTGATTAATTTGCCGACACAAAATGCAGTCGTTATGAAGATATTGTATGCCGTACAAGGGACAGGAAACGGACATCTGAGCCGTGCAATGGATATTGTCCCCTGTCTGAGGGAGTTAGGGGAAGTTGATGTTTTGGTTAGTGGAATTCAAGCGGATCTATCATTACCTTTTGAAGTGAAATACCGTTATCATGGGCTGAGTTTTATCTTCGGTAAATCCGGCGGGGTAGACCTGTGGAAAACTTTTATGAGTTCGACGATCCGCAAATTTACGAATGAAATTAAGAGCTTGCCCATCGAAAACTATGATTTGGTGATCAATGATTTTGAACCGATCTCTGCTTGGGCTTGTCATTCAAAAGATCTAGAATGCATTGGGCTGAGCCATCAGATCGCTGCTTTAGACCCCTCGAGCCCCAAGCCAGAAGATAGTGACATGTTGGGCAAATTTATCATGAAAAATTATGCCCCGTCTACCCATTCCTATGGTTTCCATTTCAAGCGGTACGGCAAGAACATTTATCCACCGGTTATCCGTAATGCTGTTCGTGAATTAAATGTCACCGATCAGGGACATTACACTGTTTACCTCCCCGCATATGACGATGCGCATCTTTTAAAGCATTTGATGAAGTTTCCGGACGTGAAATGGGATGTCTTTAGTAAACATAATTCAAAGGCATTTGACATGAAAAATGTAACGATAAGGCCGATCAATAACCAATCTTTTATTGATAGTATGGCATCTTCTTCTGGAGTTTTATGTGGGGCGGGTTTTGAAACACCGGCAGAAGCGTTATATTTGAAAAAGAAACTGTTAGTTATCCCAATGAAAAACCAGTATGAGCAGCATTTGAATGCAGCGTCATTGGAAGAGATGGGAGTGCCTGTAATTTCGAGTTTAAAACAGAAGAACATGCTGGCGATAGAAGCCTGGCTCAACAGTAAATCTAGGGTTGACGTTGATTACCCTAATATCACGCAAGAAATTATAAATGAAATCGTGCAGAAGCACCGTTAAACACACATGAAGTATATCGCATTAGCCCTATTATCCTTGACGACGGTCACAGGATTTGCTCAACAAAAAAAAACGAACACGACGGCAAAGAAGAAGGTCGTCGCAACTAAACCAAGTGCAACAAATCAACTGAAAACGAAGGCCGATTCTGTGTCTTATGCATTTGGTGCCGATATCGGAAATTCCCTAAAGTCTATTGAGATCGATTATTTGAAGTCAGATGTCATTGCAAAAGCAATTTCGGATGTTCTGAAAGGAGAGAAGTCTCTATTGGAAGAGGGGCAAGGAAGAGCTGTTATCCAACAGGCGATCATGGACGTTCGTGCTAAAAAAGAGGCTGCTAGCCGTGCTGAAGAAGATAAATTTTTTGCCGAAAATGCAAAGGTTGCTGGGATGAAATCTACAGCTGAGGGGATTCAATATCTTGTTCTAAGTCAAACCGAAGGGCCAAAACCAAAAAGTGACGATGAGGTAACAGTGCATTATAAAGGTACCTTATTGAATGGAAAGCAATTTGATAGCTCATATGACCGTAAGGAGCCGTTGAAACTATCCTTGGGTCAGGTGATCAAAGGTTGGCAGATTGGAATCCCGTTAATGTATAAGGGGGCAAAGTATAAATTTTTTATACCAAGCAGATTAGCGTATGGCGAACGGGCAACAGGTGAAATTCCGGCAAACAGCACATTGGTGTTTGAGGTAGAATTGCTTGATATTGGTGCAGATGGAACAACGTAAATTAGGTAATACAAGCTTAATCGTTTCGAAAATAGGTTTGGGCTGTATGTCGCTAAAAAGCAATCAGTCCAAACAATCGAAAGATATTATCCAAAAAGCTTACGAGAAAGGGATCACTTTCTTCGATACGGCTGATCTCTACGATAAGGGTCTAAATGAGATGATCGTTGGGGAAAGTGTGCAAAGCTTTCGCAAACATATTGTGTTGGCGTCGAAAGTTGGTAACCTTTGGCGTGCAGATGGATCAGGTTGGGATTGGAAGGCTTCAAAGGACTATATTATCAAGGCTGTGGAAGGTTCCTTGTCACGTTTAAAAACGGACTACATCGACCTCTATCAGTTACATGGTGGTACGATAGAAGATCCGATAGAGGAGATTGTTGAAGCGTTTGAGTTGTTGAAGAAACAAGGGAAAATCCGTGCTTATGGTCTTTCATCAATTCGCCCAAATGTTATTAAGGCATTTTTATCCAAATCTGATATGGCCTCAGTTATGATGCAATACAGCTTATTGGATAGAAGACCTGAAGAAGAAATCAGTAGCTTATTGGAAGAACGGGGGGTAAGTATCGTCGTACGCGGCGTATTAGCCAAAGGTGTTCTCATTAACAAACCTATTGAACCTTTCTTGCAGTATAGTTCGGGAGAGGTGGCCCATATCGTGAGAAACTTGGCAAATCTTTCCAAACGTATCGGAAAAGACAATATGATTGTTGCTCTTTCTTATGTGCTTTCTAATGTAGCAGTAGCAACAGCACTTGTTGGTGTGAGTACCAAATTGCAATTGGATGAATTGATCAGAGCAAAAGAGCAGATGATCAAATTCAGTGATTCGGATAAGCAGCTTCTATTGGAAGGTGTCCGGTCGTTATACTATACCGAACACCGGTAAGCTTTACTATTTATTGAAAAATAGTCTTAATATTTTAGCGAGGTCTTCTTTTGTATCCACAGCGACAGTTTCATGCGTTGTAATTGCCGTTTGAATGGCGTAACCATTTTCTAACCAGCGCAGCTGTTCCAATGCTTCTGCTTCTTCTAGCATAGAAATAGGAAGTTGTGTCAGGGCTTTTAATGTATCTACCTGGTAGGCATATATTCCGATATGTTTATAGAATGTTTGCTTGTGTAGCCATTGGTCTTTTTCCACAGCTCTTAAAAAAGGAATGGTCTGCCGACTGAAGTAGATGGCTTCTCCTTTGGTGTTTCGGACAACTTTGGGTATGTTTACATTAAATAGTTCCTCTTCTGCTGTAATTTCCTTGACCAAGGTCGCAATCTGCGTAGTGGTATCTTCAAAACAACTTGCTAAAAGATCAATTTGTGCGGGGTCGATAAAGGGTTCGTCACCCTGTATATTGATGGCAACATCATAGCCTCCTATATTTGTTATGACTTCGGCGCAACGATCTGTTCCCGATTGGTGATGCGCTGCGGTCATGACGACTTCGCCACCAAAAGAGCGTACAGTCTGTGCGATGCGTTGGTCGTCAGTAGCAACAACAACCTCGTTTAATTTTGTTGATTTTTTGACCTGTTCGTAGACACGCTGGATCATCGTTTTTCCTTCGATGTCGATTAGCGGTTTTCCAGGGAATCTACTCGATGCATATCGGGCAGGAATAATACCTAAAAATTTCATTTTTTATTTTTTATCATTGGCTGAGGAAATGCGCGTTTATTAAAAAGCCTGTAAAATCAATTGACTTACAGGCTTTTTGATATCGCAGTTATTCGAACAATCCAAATAATTCGGCTTCGATCTTTTGAATGATATTTCCGAGGTCCTCTGGGTTTGTGGTAAAATCCAGATTGTCTTTGTCGAGAATCATGACCTTACCGTCTTTGTAATTATTGATCCATTTATCGTATTTATCGTTTAGCTTTGACAAATAATCCAAACGAATTGCAGACTCATAATCACGGCCCCTTTTTTGGATATTATTCACCAGGGTAGGGACAGAGGCTTTGAGGTATATCAATAAATCCGGCGGTTTGATATAGTGGATGATGCTTTGAAAAATATTACTATAGTTTTCAAAATCACGTGCGCTCATTAAGCCCATATCATACAAGTTTTCGGCAAAGATATAAGCATCTTCATAAATGGTACGGTCCTGAATCATATCAATGCCGGTTTCCTGCAATTTTACAATATGTCTAAAGCGACTGTTGAGGAAAAAAATCTGAAGATTGAAAGCCCAGCGTTTCATGTCCGAATAAAAATCTTCCAGATAAGGGTTGTTGTCTACAGCTTCAAACTGAGGTTCAAATTTAAAGTGACTGGCCAACATTTCGGTTAATGTTGTTTTGCCGGCACCTATATTTCCAACGATAGCTATGTGCATATTATTTCTAGCTTAATAAAATCTTCTAATACCAATAATCTCACGAACTTCTTTCAGGGTCTTGCGTGCGGACTCGCTTGCTTTTTCAGCGCCCATTTTTGCAACTTTAGCAATGTATGCATCATCGTTTGATATTTCTTCAATACGGGAGCGTACATCGTTGGTGGCAAGGACCATATCTTCGGCCAATTGCTTTTTGAAATCACCATAACGAATTTCACATTTGTTATAGAGTTCATCAAAATGCTGTAATGTGTCTGCAGTAGATACGACCTTCATTAAGTCAAAAAGATTTTGGATAGCTTCAGGTTTAGGCTGGTTCATCTCCGTCGGGCCTGAATCCGATACTGCGCGCATCACCTTTTTACGAATTACGGTTTCACTATCCGATAGATAAATACAATCAGCTTCACCGTTAGATTTACCCATTTTTCCTTGGCCTGCAAGTCCAGGAACTTTCACCAATTTGTCAGAATAGGAGAACGCAAATGCCTCTTTAAAATAATCTACATTATATAAGCGATTGAAGCGGTTACCAAAAGTCCGCGTCATCTCCAAATGTTGTTCCTGATCTTTTCCTACCGGAACTTTTGTGCCATGGTGAATCAATATATCACAGGCCATCAAGACGGGGTAGGTCAACAAACCTGCGTTAACATTGTCGGGATTGCTTCTAACTTTATCTTTAAAAGCTGTAGCGCGTTCAAGCTCGCCGAGATAGGCGTTCATATTCATGTATAGATAGAGTTCCGCGACTTCTGGAACATCAGATTGAACGTAAATAGTCGATTTTTCAGGGTCTATTCCTGCTGCTAAATATTCAACAATAACTTGGCGAACCGTTCCCTGAAGCCCATGAGGAGTGGGGTGGGTCGTTAGTGAATGTAAATCCGCAATGAAAAAAAAGCAATTATATTCGTTTTGCATTTTCACAAAATTGCTCAATGCGCCGTAATAATTTCCTAAATGTAATTTTCCGGTACTTCTGATACCGCTAACAACTGTTTCCATATTGCTGCGAATTTACGCATAAATTTGACAAAGTCGAATTAAATTCGGTCGCTGCCCGCCTTTTATAGGAATTGCTTTATTTTTTCAATTTTTTAGCTTCATTCCAATAAATGTCCATTTCTGCTAAACTCATTTCCTGCAGTTGCTGCTTATTTTCGGCTGCTTTTTGTTCCAGATAGGTGAAGCGTGCAATGAATTTTTTGTTGGTACGTTCAAGCGCATTTTCGGGGTTTATACCCATATGCCGTGCATAATTTATCAAGGAGAATAAGAGGTCGCCAAATTCGCCTTCCGCTTTTTCCTGATCCATTGGAAGTGCTGTCTCTAGATTAAATTCAGCTTTAAATTCGGCCAGTTCTTCCTCTACTTTTTCCCATACTTGTTTCTTATCTTCCCAGTCAAAGCCGACACCGCGCACTTTATCTTGAATACGATACGCCTTCACCAATGCGGGCAAACCTTTCGGGACGCCAGAAAGAACAGATGTGTTGCCTTCTTTGAGCTTGATTGTTTCCCAATTGGATTTGACTTGATCTTCTGTATCGGCATTAGTGTTACCGTAGATGTGGGGATGCCGCGTAATCAATTTATCACAGATTGCATTAAGTACGTCTACGATATTGAACTGTCCCTCTTCTTCGGCAATGCGCGCATAGAATACAAGGTGCATCAAGACGTCACCAAGTTCTTTTTTTATTTCGGGATAATCTTTTTCCAAAATGGCATCGGTCAATTCATACATTTCCTCCATCGTCAAATGGCGAAGGGTTTCCATGGTCTGTTTCTTATCCCAAGGACATTCAATCCGTAAGGTATATAAGACATCGAGTAATCGTTGAAATGCCAATTGAGGTGTATGCTGATAAGCTGGTGCTGCTAGATTTGCCATATTTCATCGTGTTTGGTAGCACAAAAGTAGACATATGATTTTGAATAAACTATTTCAATTTGCGGAAAACAAAACCCTTTTGTCAATCGTTTTATAATAAATTATAAAAATTAGAATTTAGATCGGATTTAGAACAATCAACTATGGAAAGAATGCATGGATACTCCTCTGCAAGTGTTGCCTTGGAAAAGTTAAACAACTTAGGTTACACAATAGACTATAATATCGAATTTGACGATTTGTTGGCTCATGCTGATGAGTATAAAATTGACTACTTATTTCGCTACGAAGGGGCGTCAGATCCTGATGATGAATCGACTGTATATGGTATCAGCAAAAATTCAGGACAGAAAGGCGTTTTTGTTGCTGGCAATTTATCTTTGATTGAAGGTAAAAAGCGCGATATTCTATTACAATTAGAGCTTAGGGAACGGGAGCGGTAGTCTTATGGGAAAAAATGAAATGGAAACCACCGAGCGGCTTGAGCAGCTTAAACTTTGGGCCCTGAAACGGGATGGTAAAGATGCGGCAGCGGAATATCATGATCTCGGGTCAGATCGTTGGTTGCAGGTGTATAGAAATGAAGCGCTCAACCTGATGAAATCTGGCGCCTACGACAAAGGGTCGAGGCTGTTTGAGTCATATGCTGAGGTTCACTACCCACACGAACTGGAAAAATTGATTGGCAAATTGGAGCGTAGTTACGACAGCTTACAGCGTTTTAGCCCAGGATTGCTTGAAGATGGTTTTTATAATCTCGTGTTGGGTGATATTCCTTTGCTTATGGCAGGTACGATCGTCGTTTTGCTTCGAACCAAAGAGTCTGATTTTCCAGCCGTTTATAATAATGATGCCGATGCCGACATGCGAAGTTCTCCAAATTGGCTTATACAGCAGTCAAACAGCGCTATTTGGGTGGATATGCACCAAACCGCATTAAATAATATTCACTACCCGGATAAAATTCTTTAGTCTGGCAAAATTTTTGTAGCCGATTGTATTAAAAAAAAGGAAAACTAACTAGGTTGTTCCTTTTTTGGATTTTTATTGAATTATAAACCCATTTTAAATTTTATTTTATGATGTTGTACATCGGCATTTTTGCTGTTATCGTTGTGGCTTGCGTGTTTTTTTCTCTTATGATGATGAAAAAGCAAAAGGAAACGGCCAAAAAATATGAAGGTGAATCCGGGATTGGCCTAGCCCCAGGTGTAAAAGATGAATTGTTAAATGATGAATTTAGCGAATTAAGAAAACAATTGAACGGCGCTCCAATCGACGCCTTTACGCAATGCGCGTATATTGCAACGGTTGGGGATAAAGTTGCTTCGGCTGCGGCGACAGCAGCGAAGACTGTTGCTTGGGCGGCTGTAGGAGTAAAGGCTCGTTACAATGAACGGGATAACGCTTCTTATCTGGTGCTTAGCAACAACGAATTGCATTACGTATTTTTTGATGAGGGGGAGGTGAGAGACCATTTGGTTTTCGATCATGAAACCTTGCTCAATGCACGGACTGCGCAGATTACAAATGCTGAAAAGGTAACGCGTATGGGCTCCGTTATGGGCTTGAAACCTAAGAAAATGCATCTTGACCTCAATGGAAATGGGCTCGATATCATGTATTATGGCACTGTTCAGCGTATGCCGCATGGTATTATTTCTCCAGGTTCAGGTATGTTTGAAACGCAAGCCAAGCTCCAATTGATGGGGCGTTTGTTTTTGGATAGATTATATAAAAAATATCCGCAGCTACAGAACTAACCCGTCTAGAAATGTCATTTTAGTTTCGATTTAAATGAAGTAAATGTCCGCTTCTGCTTTATTCCGCGTTGCTTTTAGTAAATTGTATTTATCATAAAATTTATAACATATGAAAATTTTAGCAGATAAAGTAGCTTTGGTAACAGGAGCTGGTTCGGGGATCGGCCAGGCTGTTGCACTGGCTTATGGTAAAGAAGGAGCAAAGGTCGTTGTCTCAGATATCAATGAGCAAGCGGGCCAAGAAACAGTAAAACAAATTGAATCTCTGGGAGGAGAGGCCGCGTTCTTTAAAGCAGATAGCTCATCTCCGACTGACAATGAGGCGTTGGTAGCTTTTGCAGTCAAAACATTTGGTCGGCTCGATATTGCCTGTAATAACGCGGGTATTGGGGGAGAGACTGCCCTAACTGGAGAGTATAGTCTAGATGGCTGGAAAAAAGTCATCGATATTAATTTCAATGGCGTATTTTATGGCTGTAAATATCAGCTGGAGGCGATGGAAAAAAATGGAGGCGGAGTTATTGTGAATATGGCTTCCATTCATGGTACTGTTGCTGCGCCAATGTCAAGTGCCTATGCTGCAGCCAAACATGCTGTTGTGGGATTGACAAAGAACATTGGTGCAGAATATGGTCAAAAAAATATTCGTTGCAATGCGGTCGGACCCGGCTACATTGATACCCCGTTATTGGCGAAGTTGGATAAAGAGCATATCAATGCATTAATCGGTAAACACCCTATTGGACGTTTGGGAAAGGCCGAAGAAGTCGCTGAACTGGTTCTTTTCCTAAGTTCGGATAAATCCTCCTTTATGACAGGAGGGTACTATTTAGTTGATGGTGGATATACCGCTGTTTAACAGAGGTCGTTTAATAAAAACGGGGATCCAAAGCTGGATCCCCGTTTTTATTATAATTGAGTTGACGATGGTTGGCAGCAGGTCCATATCATCCATTAAAATAATAACGGTGTTTGGGGGTGGAGCCGGTTTATTCCCATCTGTAATGGAAGCTGCAGAAGCGTCAAGGGTAAATAAGAATGGTATAAACGAAAATAGATGCTTTAAATCCATCGCTTGTAATTAATTATTTAACGGTTAAGTGTTCTTGCTTGAGGACCTGCTGAAAAGCGGGTCTTGTTGCATCATCATCGCCTGCTTCGGCTTTTAGTTTAGTCAGCTTTTTCTTCAACCGGGCAATTTCTTTGACATATTTTTTGTCTAGAATGGCGTTGTGTGTTTCCATGGGGTCCTGATGTAGATCATAGAATTCCCAGGCTGGTGCTGTTGTTTTGGAGTCACTACCTGTCATTTCTAAGGGCTGTCCGTAAAAATAAATCAGTTTGTAACGTTCATCACGGACTCCCAGGTGGGCAGGGCGTATTGGTGCATGTTGCCAGTAACGGTAATATAGGGCAGAGCGCCATGCTTTGGATGTATTTCCTTTGAGGTTATTCCGGAAGCTTTCGCCTTGGATGTAAGCGGGTTTTTTGATGCCGGCATAGTCTGCAAATAGCGCAGCGAAATCGATATTTGGAATCATATCGTCTAATCGACTACCTGCTTTGATTTCTTTGGGGTAGCTGATTACAAAAGGCATGCGCAGTGATTCTTCGTACATGAGACGTTTATCCATGAAATTGTGTTCTCCCAAGAAGTAACCTTGATCGGAAGCTAGGATCACAACGGTATTTTCGTCCAAATTTGCGGTTTTAAGGTAATGCATAATTTTTCCCAGATTATCATCAATCCCAGCGACGCAACGCAGATAATCTTTGATGAACTTTTGGTAGATCTTTTTGCGAGCTTCTAAAGGGTCCATTCCTTTTGTTGAAAACGGAAGCTCGGGATAAGATGTCCAAAAGGGGCCAACCGAAGCTTGCTCATAACGGCGGCCAAGCTCTTCCAAGGGTTGGCCTTCAAAAGAGCGTCCAGTCGTGATTGCTCCTGAGTCCAAAAATGTAGGAGGATAAGGAAACTCCACATCTTTGTAGTAATCTTTGAATCGCTCAGCAAAATCAAAGGGTTCATGGGTCGCCTTGTAATGACACATTAAAAAGAAGGGTTTGTCTGGGTCGCGTGATTTTAACCAGTCCAGACTCATCGTTGTGGTGATATCATCTACATAGCCTTCGTAAGGTGTGCCAGCCTCTTCCTTATCATTCCAATTGTCTTTAGAGAGGTAAGTCGGGTTATGATAAACACCGTGTCCAGGTAGAACTTTAAAATCGTCAAATCCACTTGGCCTCTTTTTTAGGTGCCATTTTCCAAAAACAGCAGTTTGGTAGCCTGCATGGTGCAGATCCTTAGCGATGTTTTCCTTATCGGGATCCAAAGCATCTTCAAGTGTGTAAACTTGGTTTTTATTACTGTACTGTCCTGTCAGTATGGTTGCACGGCTAGGGGTGCAAATGGAATTTGTACAGAAGGTATTATTGAGCACCGCCCCTTGACTGGCTAATTTTTCAATATTCGGATTTTTGATAAAATCTTTTAAAATACCACCGTATACGCCCCATGCCTGGGCCGTGAAATCGTCCGTCAGGATAAAGACGATATTGGGGCGTTGTGTTGCGTTGTTCTTTTTCTGTGCTTGTGAAAAAATGGGCAAGAGGCCGCAGAGGAGCAATACTAATTTTTTATTCATGTGAATTCAGCGATATATGAGTCGACGAATTGAGTATACCGGATTACGATAATTGCTATAATCGTTCGTCTTGGTCTAGTTCTGTCTATTTGATTGTAGACAAATCTACTCTTTATAGACTACTATATCGCGAATAAACTGTAATAAATATGTTAGTCATCGACACCTTTTCCATCGAGAATATGCTGGTAGTATTTTTCGATTCTTGCCTCGCGAGTTTTCACTTGTTTTGCCTGGTTAAAGTAGAATAGATACCCTTTTTGCCGACCAGGCGTAAGTGATTGAAAGGCTTTTTGGAGCAAAGGGTCTTCCAGTAAGGCGCGCTTAAATTCTTCTGGTACAGGGTAATCAGTAGCTTTTCGCATGTCCACTTTCTTACCTGATTTTTCAATTTCGATGGCTTCCTGAATATATGCCGATATCACCTCTCGTAATGATTCAATCTGTTCAACAGTGGTGAATCTAAGCTGTCTGGCCGATTGAACATTTTCGGTTTGCTGGATCAATATATTTTTGGGATCTTTTAATAATGCACCTTTGTGGAATAGCAGTGCACAGTATTCTTTAAACCCGTGTATCAATACGACATTTTTACCTTCAAATGTATAACAAGGGTGCATCCATTTATAATCCTCTTGCAGTGTTTTATTGCCACGGACAATTTCTCTCAACAGATTGAATTCTTCATTCCATCTTGTCGCATTTTCAAAAAAATGTTCAATTTTTGGATTCATCATGTAGTGCTTTAGGTAAGTTTGGAAAGAATTTCTTGTAATCTGTTGTGCGCCATATTGATTCCTTGCGCAAAAGGCATCTGTAGCAGCTGGTTTCTAAACGCGACCGACTGAAATATAATATGGATGTGAAGCCTGCTACGTTCTGCACCTATTTTTTCAAATGTTAAATATTCCAATTGTACGGGAAATGTACTGTTTTCCATTTCAAACGTCCGTGTGATACGTTGATTGGGCAGGAATTCGTGTATCGTTCCATTTGCTTTGAACATGACCTGGCCATTATGGGAAGTTTCAAACGCATAGGAGCCATGCGTTTTATTTTCCAATTTTAGGACTTTGGTTCCCATCCACTGTTCAAAAATTTCGGGATCCTCGTATGCTTTGAAGAGCAGTTCAACAGGTAAATCGAACTCTCTTGTAATGACAATCTCCTGTTTATTATCCTCAGCCTGTACGTTGGTTTTTACCTCCATATTATTTGTTCTTGTAGTTTTGCATAATAGCTTCCAATTTATTGAATCTGTCATCCCACATTTGACGAAAGGTTCGATGAAATCTGCAATTTCTTTCATCTTCGTTGGGTTGAGTTGATAGTATATCTCACGTCCATTTTGTTGAGACTTTAATAACTCACATGTTGTCAATATTTGTAAATGTTTTGAAACTGTCGGTCTTGCGGTGTTGAAGTTGGCTGCAATTGCACCTGCAGTCATGGCTTGTGAGGCCAAAAGAAGTAAGATCGCTCTTCTTGTTGGATCTGCTATAGCTTGGAAAACATCTCGTCTTAAGTTCATTTTGAAGTCATTTGACTACGAATATACGTGTAGTTATTTAGCTACGCAAATATTTTTTACATTTCTGTAGAGAAAATCGGTTGGCAGAAAAGGAGATGACGAATAAAAATTCTTTCCTGGCGGATTTAAAATGAAAACAATCGAGAATTAAACCTACTGATCAATGTTTGGCGAATAATGCTAAATTAGGGTAATTAATTATAACAAGATGAAAACACAGTTATCGTACTTAAAAAAATTGAGCGTATTGGGGACGAAAACTTTAGTCAAATATTATTTGCTGGCTATTGTTTCGACTTTACTTTATTTGGTGGTTGGTAGTTTACAATTTAATGCTAGTCATGAAGCTTTCTTTTCGACAGTCAGTCCTGTACAAGCCGTGGCTAAATTCCTTTGGTTGATTGGATTGATCCTGCTACCTGTATTACTTTTTATTTTCAGCAACAAATATGTGTTTTCGAAGATTGCAAGTCTTGTCGTGGAGGAAAGGCAGGATGATCTCATTCTTCCGGCATTTGACAAAGTACTCTTAATTTTTCAATCAAATCAGCCCGATGTAATACAAAATGTCGCTGATTATTCGTTTGCGAAACTTAAACTGATTAATGACGTAAAAAATACCAAAATTGAGAGCCCTTGGGTGCGACGCATTGTCATTTTTGGTCTGAACAAAGTGAAGTTTGATTCTTTGGATTTGGACAATAACACTAGCTTCTATGCTATTATAAGGTCAAAGTTTATTGGTGTACTCGAAATATTGACCACAGCAAGTAGTAAGCCATTTTGGACATGTATTCTTGTCCAATGGCTTATGCTACTTTTTGTTTGGCTGACCAACTAAATGCGTTGATCACTGCAAGCAAGCAAGCAAGCAAG